>NZ_JBHTTQ010000137.1:0-15395 GCF_042794475.1 Streptomyces sp. NPDC056527 | reverse complement strand
GTGGGGGAGGTTACTTCCAGGGCTTGGGAGCGTTGTCCTCCGCGTCGATGCAGTTGCGCACCTGGCGGTCGAGGGCGTCGGCCCGGGCACGGGCCTTGCGGGCCTCCGCCGTGGCGCCGAGGCGCTGGAACTGCGCGGCCTTCGAGCGGAGGTCGGCCGCCTCCTGCCGCATCTCGGGGACGTTGCAGATGATCTTCTCGCCGGTCGCGTGCGCGGGTTCGGCCGTCACCGTCCGACCGAGCAGCAGGCCCCCGGCCAGCAGCGTCGTCGTGGTCAGGGCGGTCAGGGTACGGCGCAGCGGCGTCGCGTGCTTCATGATGTGTTCTCCGGTTTCCGGGCCGTGGGGGTCCCCGAACCTCCGGCCGGGGGACCCCCACGAGGCACGGCCGATACCGGCCGGTGGCAAGGGTCGAGGCCGATCACGACCCGTCACCCGGCGCCCCCGTGCCCGGCCCGATGCGCAGTTCGAAGTCGCCGTCGTACTTCTCGTGGCCCGCGATCACGGCGAGTTCGATGACCTCCTCGCCCACCTCGCCCCGGACGATGAGCGGGTCGTGCCGCAGATCGCGCATGAGCGCCACGCACATGCCGATCATCACGAGGACGAACGGCGCGGCCACCAGGATCGTGAGGTTCTGCAGGCCGGCGAGCGCGTCGCCCTGGCCGTCGCCGATGAGGAGCATGATGGCGGCGACGGCGCCGGTGACCACGCCCCAGAACACCACCACGGGGCGGGTCGGTTCGAAGGACCCTCGCTGCGAGAGCGTGCCCATGACGATCGAGGCGGCGTCGGCGCCCGACACGAAGAAGATGCCCACGAGGACCATCACGAGCAGGCTCATGGTCCCGGTGATCGGGAACTCCTGCAGGAGGCCGAAGAGTTGGCCCTCCGGGGTCGTCTCCTCGGCCAGTTCGCCACGCTCGCTCAGCTTCATCGCCGTGCCGCCGAAGACGGCGAACCACACGAGGCTCACGGTGCTCGGCACGAGGATGACTCCGCCGACGAACTGACGGATCGTCCGGCCCTTGCTGATGCGGGCGATGAACATGCCGACGAAGGGCGTCCAGGAGATCCACCAGGCCCAGTAGAAGACCGTCCAGCTTCCCAGCCAGTCGTGGACGTTCTCTCCGGCAGTCACCTCGGTGCGTCCGATCAGCTGAGGCAGGTCACCGATGTAGGCGGCGATCGAGGTGGGCAGCAGATCGAGCACGACGATGGTCGGGCCTGCCACGAAGACGAACAGGGCGAGGATGAGGGCGAGCACCATGTTGATGTTGGAGAGCCACTGGATGCCCTTCTCGACGCCCGAGACGGCGGACAGCACGAACGCCACGGTCAGGATGGCGATGATGCCGACGAGCAGTCCGGTGCCGGTCTTCTCCAGCCACCCCAACTCCTCGACCCCGCTGCCGATCTGGAGCGCGCCGAGACCGAGCGAGGCGGCCGATCCGAAGAGGGTGGCGAAGATGGCCAGGATGTCGATGAACCGGCCGGGACCGCCGTTGGCCGCCTTCTTCCCGATCAGCGGGACGAAGACGGCGCTGATGGTCTGTCGCCGACGGCGCCGGAACGTGGAGTACGCGATCGCGAGCCCCACCACGGCGTAGATCGCCCAGGGGTGGAGCGTCCAGTGGAAGAGGGTCGTGGCCATCGCGACCTGCATCCGCTCCGCCGAGTCGGCGGGGCTCGTGCCGGGCGGCGGGGTGCCGTAGTGGGCGAGCGGTTCGCTCACCCCGTAGAACATCAGGCCGATGCCCATGCCGGCGCTGAACATCATGGCGATCCACGACACGGTCCGGAACTCCGGGCCCTCGGTCTCGTGGCCCAGGGTGATCCGTCCGTACCGGCTGATAGCGAGCCACAGGGCGAAGACGACGAAGCCGGAGGCGGCGAGCATGAACGCCCATCCCCCGTTGCGGATCAGGCCGTCGAGGAGATCGCTGGAGACGCTCTCCAGACTGTCCGTGGCCGTGGCCCCCCAGACCACGAAGGCGACGGTGAGCACGGCCGTGACGCCGAACACGATCCAATCGGTCCGCGCCTTGGGGTGGTGTCCGGGGCTGCGCGGGAGGGCCGCCGTCACCGGCAGCCCCTCCCGGCCTCCGCCCCGTCCTCCGCCGCCCCCGGGTTCGCCCGCTCTCTGCTC
Source organism: Streptomyces sp. NPDC056527 (assembly GCF_042794475.1). NCBI lineage: Bacteria > Bacillati > Actinomycetota > Actinomycetes > Kitasatosporales > Streptomycetaceae > Streptomyces > Streptomyces sp. NPDC056527. Next base: position 13,248 of record NZ_JBHTTQ010000137.1, on the reverse strand, counting down.
TTCCTGCGACAAGGTGGCACCTTTCACGGCATTACGGGACAGACTGAACTCGCTCCGTAAGGCAGTACCACACGTGACGCGCTACTTCCGGGACCAACTCAGCCCATCAACAGACCTCCACCGGCAGTCCGGTGGTGAGCCGGTAGGCCGCCCGGCCGTCGAGCAGCAGCGGGACGAGCGCGCGCTGCGACTGCCGCAGGGGTACGAGGACTCCGTCGCCGTCCCGCCGGACGGTGATCCCGTGCAGGGCGAGTTCGTCGCCGAACTCGACGTACTGCGCGTGGTCCAGGCGGTAGCCGCAGGGCGGGTCCTGGATCGTCTCGGCGGGCTCGGCCGGATCGTTGTCCGCGCCGCCGAGCAGCACCGGGCCGCGGTCGGCGAACCCGCTGTGCCGGGCCGCCGCCGTGGCCGCGCCCAGCCGTCCGCGCCGCTCGTCGACGTAGGAGAAGGCGCCCTTCAGCGCGGCGAGTTGGGTGCTCACCCGGCGCCGCTGGTTGCGCGCCGTGTCGTCCTTCTCGGCTTGGGTCAGGGCCTCGACGCGGGTCTCCACGAGCAGCCCGACGGAGTGCTTGACGCCGGCCGTGTTGCGCAGGATCCGCTCCTGGCCGTCGCCCGCGACCTGCTTGATGGGCTTCCCGGTGAGAGGGTCGGTCCAGATCCCGTAGATGCCGCTGCCGAAGCCCGCGGCCCCGGCCGTCGGCCGGACATAGGACTCCGAGAGGGTGTGGGCCTCGTCGTGCACGCGCGTGTCGGCGTTCAGGTTGCGCGGCCAGAGCGCGAGCAGGTCCTTGTCGTAGTAGGGCGAGGTCCCGCCGTACTCGTGCAGGTCGTAGATGACCTCCGGGCGCCGGTCGCGGATGAGAGCGGCCATCGCCCGGCCCTCGGCGGTCCGCAGGGCGATGTGGTCGCGGTTGACGTCGACACCGTCGGCGTTGCCCCGGGTGTCGGCCTCTCGCCCGTCCGGGTTGGCGGAGGGCACGACGAGAACGGTGGTGCGGGCGAGGAAGCGGCGTGTGTCCGGGTCCCGGGAGTACGCAAGGTCCCGCACGGTGGTGAGACACGCTTCCCGGCCCGACGGTTCGTCACCGTGCTGGCTGCAGACCAGCAGCACGGTGGTGCCGGCGTGGGGCGAGCCGACCGTGGCGAGCCGGAGCGGTCGGCCCTGCTTCGTCGTGCCGATGGTGCGCACCGATACGCGGTCGCTGCCCCGGTCGACGGCGGCGAGGAAGGCCGTCTCCTCCTGCTCGCTGGTCCACCGGGCGCCCCCGCTCCCCTCGAAGCCCGTCCTGGGGGGCGGTGTGGCGGCCGCGGTGCCCGCGGCCTCCGCGGGGACGGCGACGAGCGGGAGACCGAGGGCGGCGACGCCCGCCACGAGGGCGAGCGTGCGTCGGGAGCGGCGGTGCGGGGTGTGCGTCATCGGGCCTCTCCGGGAAGGGGGTGGTTCGAGCTCGGGCGTCCGACACCGTTGAGCGCGCGCCCGCCGGGCGCCAGGCGTGCGCCGTCCGTGCCGGCCGTCGCCCGTGTGAAGGCGTCCGCGCCGCCGACCAGGGGCAGTTTGGCAGATGTACGGGCCAGATCGAGGGTGATCGTCGGCGTGGTGGACGGAGGGTCGAGGAGGTCCTTGTCCGTGCCGCCGACGATCAGGGCGAGCCGGTGTCCGGCCGGGACGACATGGTCGGTGGCCGCCAGCTTCAGCGTCATCGTGTACGCCGTGCCGGGGGTCAGCGGTCGGCCCTTGCCGGGGCTCGCCCAGGTGCCCAGGTCCGCCCAGCCGCGGCTGACGACGGTGAAGTCCACGTCCGCCGTGCGGGCCTCGGTGTCCTTGAAGCAGGCGCTGTCGCCGCTCGTGCTCGCGCCCCAGCAGGACCGCTGGGTGAGAGTGGTGATGCCCTCGCCCGGTGCCGCGTAGTCCCGGATCGTGTCCGGGCCGAGGTCGACGAGCACGGCCGTCAGATGGGCGGTCGTCGTCGAGGGGGTGGCGGTGACGGTCACGGTGGAGGAGCCGGAGAGCCGCAGGTCGCGTCCGAGCGGCCGGGTGACGAAGCCGGCCTTGGCGGCGGTCGACTCGTCGATCCGCGCGGCCCAGTCGATCTCCCCCAGGCCGGGGTCGTCGGTGAAGGTCTCCGTGGCACCGGGTGCGGCGGGGGTGCGGCCGAGGGTGCCGACACCGGGCGCGGTGCCCGTGCCGGGGCGCAGGGCGGTGCGCTCGGTGGCGCGCGGCGGCCAGACCTTGTCGGTGGTCCAGCGGTCCGGGGCTCGTTCGATGTCGGCCATCGGCTCCCGGTCGATGCCGTTCTCGTAGCCGAGGAGGTAGTGGTCGAACCAGCGGTGCAGGGTCCGGACCCAGTCGGCGCGCCGGAAGTCGAAGGGGTCGACGTGGCCGGTCTGCGAGAGCCAGATCTTGCGCTCGACGCCGCGGGCGGCGAGGGCGTCCCACCACTGGCCGAACTGGTTGGCGCGGACGTTGAGGTCCTGCTGCCCGTGCACGACGAAGACGCTGGCCTTCACCTTCCGGGCGTCGGGGACGTGGTTCCGCTCGCTCCAGGCGGAGGTCCAGTCGCCGCTGTACGGGGTGGCGGTGGTGATGCGCTCCTGGACCGCGCCGCAACGGGGCTCCGCCTCGGGGCTGTTGACGTACTCGGAGAGCCAGCTCGGGTTGGCGTTGTAGAGCGGGGCGCCCTGGGAGTGGAAGTAGTCGTACCAGGAGGAGATCGCGCCGATCGGCACGATGGTCTCCAGGCCCTCGACGCCGGTCGCGGCGACGCCGTTGGCGATGGTCCCGTCCCAGCTCTTGCCGATCATGCCGACCTTGCCGGTGGACCAGGTGGTGGCCCTGGCGCGCTCGGAGCCGGTACGGGTGGTGTATCCGCGGGCCCGGCCGTTCAGCCAGTCGACGACGGCCTTGGCGGACTGGACGTCGGAGCGCCCGCCGACGTCGTCGCAGCCGTCGGAGCGGTTGGTGCCGGCGAGGTCGACGGCGACGAAGGCATACCCGCGGGGAACGAAGTAGTTGTCGTAGAAGAGCGGGAACTGGACGGGGTTCCCGGCCGCGTCGTACGTCTTCTTCTGGCCTTCGTTGCCGCGTCCGCAGCAGGCGTAGTACGGGCTGGCGTCCATGATGACCGGGATCTTCCGGCCCGCCGCGGCCGGCTCGCGGGGCCTGACGATGTCCGCGGCGACCCGGTCGGTGCGGCCGTCGCCGTCCCCGTCGAGTCCGGTGTCCACCCAGACGGACTCACGGATCGCGTCGGCGTAGGAATGGACGGGCTTCGACTCCCGTACGGGGGCCTGCGCCTGAGCCCCGGTCGGGGACACCAGCGCGGCCAGCAGGGCGGCCGCGGCGGCCGCCACCAGGGTTCTGCACGACGGACGGGCTCTGCGGGTTCTCCGCACAGGTATCGGCATGGGGCGGAACGTACCCCGGTCAACTCCCGAGCAAAAGAGTGCAGTCGAGAGCGGGAAGACACCGAACGGGGCCGGATCGTTCGTTTCGGCCGAATGGCGATCGTGTGGCGGATGGGGCCATGGACATGACGGGGCGTCGTGGCCCTGAATAGTGTCGATAAGGACCGAAGACCATTCGTGCTTCTTACAGACTTGGAGCTCTCGTGCACCGCAGACTTGTCGTTCCGAGCGCGCTCGCGGCCTCTCTCCTGCTGGCGATCCCGGCATCGGCCGCCGACTACGTTCCGGGCGCATCGGGCATCGGCGATCCCTACTACCCGGCCAGTGGCAACGGCGGTTACGACGTCTCCCACTACGACCTGCGGCTGACGTACCAGCCCGCGACCGACCTCCTGGAGGGCACGGCGACGATCCTCGCCACCACGAAGCAGAACCTCTCCCGCTTCAACCTGGACCTCGGACTGAAGGTCAGCGAGGTGCGGGTGAACGGCAGGAAGGCGAAGTTCGCCGCCACCGGCGAGCAGGAGCTGGAGATCACCCCGGCGACCCCGCTGGAGAAGAACCGTACGATCTCGGTCGTCGTGCGGTACGCGGGCAAGCCCTCCGAGGTGAAGATCGGCGGCTGGACCGCCTGGCACCGCACGCCCGACGGCGGTGTCGCCGCCCAGGAGCCGGACTCCGCCGCCTGGTGGTTCCCGTCCAACGACCACCCCCTGGACAAGGCCACCTACGACGTCTCGGTGTCGGTGCCGGACGGCACGCAGGCGATCAGCAACGGGGTGCTCCAGTCGCAGTCCTCCCGGCTCGGCTGGACCCGCTACAACTGGCGCTCCAACAAGCCGCAGGCCACGTATCTGGCCACGCTCGCCGTCGGCAAGTTCGACATCACCACGGACAAGACGGCGAACGGGCTCCCGGTCCTCAACGCCTACAGCCGGGATCTGGGCGACAACGCGGGCGCGGCCCGGGCCTCGATCGAGCGGACGACCGAGGTCGCGGAGTGGCTGGAGGAGGTCTTCGGGCCCTACCCCTTCAACGCGCTCGGCGGCTACGTCCCCAACGTGACCAGCGGCTACGCCCTGGAGACGCAGACCCGGCCGTTCTACAGCCCCCGACAGTTCGCCAACGGGGCGAACGTGTCGGTGGTCGTCCACGAACTGGCCCACCAGTGGTACGGCGACAGCGTCTCCGTCGACAAGTGGAAGGACATCTGGGTCAACGAGGGCTTCGCCCGCTACAGCCAGTGGCTCTGGTCGGAGAAGGAGGGTGAGGGCACGGCGCAGGAGCTGGCGGACTACGTCTACGCGACCCGCACGGCCGAGGACCCGTTCTGGACGGTGAAGCCGGGCGACCCCGGTCCGGACGACCAGTTCCACATCGCCGTGTACGACCGGGGCGCGCTGGCCCTCCAGGCGCTGCGCAACGAGATCGGTGACGAGGACTTCTTCGCCGTTCTGAAGGGCTGGCCGACGGAGTTCGCGTACGGCAACGCCAAGGTCGGGGACTTCGTGGCGTACGCGGAGCGGGTCTCGGGCAAGCCGCTGGCCTCGCTCTTCGACACCTGGCTGTACCAGCCGGTGAAGCCGGCGTCGTCGACGGCTGCCGGGGTCGGGGGCGGGGTCTCGGCGCGGTCGGCCACGGCCGGGACCACGGCCGCGGCGCCGGACGCGAAGACGGTGAAGCCCGCGCAGCCGAAGTCCTGGAAGAAGATCGCGGAGACGAACACGATCCACGAGCACGACGAGCACTGAGCTCGGCGGCGCGCCCCGCTCCGGCCCTCGGGGCGGGGCGGGGCGCGTCCGTACGCCGTCGGTAGGCTCGGCCCTCACTGACGAACCGGAGGGTGGGAGCGCAGCGTGGCCGAGTCGGAGCGGTACGGGGATCCGGCGGTACGGGAGGCCGTGGCGGAGCGGATCGCCGCGGAGTGGGGGCTCGAACTGCCGGGCTCCTTCTTCCGGTTCCTCGACTTCCTGGCCGCCCTCGGGCCGGCCGAGGAGCGGGCGCTGCGGGACCTGGAGCTCGCGCCGTACGGCGTCATGGACCTGTTCGCGGATCCCTCGGCACTCCCCCGCGAGGGTCTCGACATCCGGGTGCACGGGCGGTACTACCGCGACCCTCCGGAGTTCCTCACGTTTCTGCACGGCGGGACCGACGGGCTCCACCACGGGCTCTGGTCCGACGACGGGCGCAGCTGCGACGGAGTCGCCTCGTACCACTCCCACGACGGCGACGACATCGAGCGACGCCACCGCACTGCGCTGGAGGCGGTACGGGCGCGGATCGAGCGGGCACAGCGGGACCTGGCGGAGTACGCGGCCGAGGGGGACGAGGCGGAGGTCGCGCGGCTCGCGGATCTCGGGCGGCTTCGGGTGGCCCTGACGGGCTTCGAGACCGGCGAGCGCACGGAGACGGGACTCGCGTACTCCGAGGCGTACGACTCCCGCCGGCCGGCCGTCGACCCCGACCGGATCACGACCCTGGACGGTGCGGGAGCCCTGGCGTCCGGTGCGACCGCCCTGGACCGTCCGCCGCACAACGGGGCCGACGAGTACCGCTTCGGCACCTTCATGGAGAAGCTGTTCGAGGACGCGGAGTCGCTGCGGGCGGCCCGCGACGAGGCCCTGCGACGGGCGGCCGCCGGCGATCCGACGGAGGCGCTGGTGCTCGGACGGGACCTGCACTGGGCCTCGTACGGCGAACCGGACCGCGAGGAGTACGCACGCGAGCTCCTGGCCGCCGCGTACCGCGACCTCGGCCGCCCGGCCCTCGCGACGATCGCGGCAACCCACCACCGCCACCGCGCACTCGCACACGTGGACGTCCTGCGGCCCGCGCGCTGAGGTGATCCCGAGAGCGCTTTCCCCGGACGGACCCGCTCGCCCGTCACCGGATACCCTCGACGATGTCAGCGCCGTCACCCACCGTGTCCGTGAGGAGCCACCCTTGAGCGAGTCGACGTCCGGGACGCGCCCGACCCTGGAAGCCGTCGCCGCGCGCGCCGGGGTGTCCCGGGCGACGGTGTCCCGCGTCGTCAACGGCGGGGCCGGGGTCCGCGAGGCCCTGGCCGAGAAGGTGCGCAAGGCCGTCGAGGAGCTCGGCTACATCCCCAACCACGCGGCGCGGACCCTGGTGACCCGGCGCAACGGCGCCGTCGCCGTGATCATCGCCGAGCCCGAGTTCCGGATCTTCTCGGACCCGTTCTTCGAGCAGCAGGTGCGCGGGATCAGTCGCGAACTCACCTTGCACGACGCCCAGTTGGTACTGCTCTGGGTGGAGGGGCCGGGCGATCACGAGCGGATCGCGCGCTATCTCGGGGGCGGTCACGTCGACGGCGCGCTGGCGTTCTCGCTCCACAACGACGACGAACTCCCCGAGATCGTCCGGCGCGTCCAGGTGCCCACGGTCTTCGGCGGACGCCCGGGCTGGACCGGCCCGGAGGACGAACCCGCGGTCCCGTACGTCGACTGCGACAACCGTGGCGGGGCCCGCGCCGCCGTACGGCACCTCCGCTCGCTCGGCCGCCGGAACATCGCGCACATCACCGGCCCGCGCGACCAGACGTCCGCGCTCGACCGTCTCGACGGCTACCGGGACGAACTGCCGGACGCCGGCTCCGACCTGGTGGCCGAGGGCGCCTTCACGGAGGAGAGCGGGGCCCGGGCGATGAGCGAGCTGCTGACCCGCCGCCCCGATCTGGACGCCGTGTTCGCGGCCAATGATCTGATGGCCTCGGGAGCGTTGCGCGTCCTGCGCGAGCAGGGCCGCCGGGTGCCCGAGGACGTGGCGCTCGTCGGCTTCGACGACATGCTCCAGGTGGCCGAGGCGACCGATCCGCCGCTCACGACGGTCCGCCAGGACATCGAGGGAATGGGTCGGTTGATGGTCCGGCTCCTGATGCGCACCCTCGACGGCGCGGGCGTCGCCGAGCCCGTGATCACACCGACCGAGCTGGTCCGGCGCGCCTCCGCGTGACGACCGCTCCCCGGAACTCCGTGTAAGGGCCTTGAACTCCGGGGCGAACAGCGCGGGTACATCGAGCTGTTACGCGTTCGACTCTTGACGGGAACCTCGATCGAGAGGCACGCTCCTGACGCATTCCTGAGAGCGCTCTCAAGACGGAGGCTTCCCATGCCCACTGCCCGATCCGCCCGATCGACCGCCGCACGTCTCGGCGCCGTCGTCCTCACCGGCGCCCTGCTCGCCGCCTGCGGATCCGGGGGATCCGACGGCGCCTCCGACAGCGCGGGAGGAAAGGTCACGATCACCGTCGACCTCTACGGCTCCTTCGGCTACAAGGAGGCCGGACTCTACGCCGCGTACGAGAAGCTCCACCCGAACGTCACCATCAAGCAGACCGACACCGAGGACGAGCAGGACTACTGGAAGTCGCTCCAGACCCGGCTGGCCGGCGGTGGCGGACTCGCCGACGTCCAGGGCCTGGAAGTCGGTCGGATCGCCTCGGTCACCCAGCAGCAGTCGGACAAGTTCGAGGACCTCACGAAGTACGGCGCGGACGCGCTGAAGGGCGAGTTCGCCGACGCCAAGTGGTCCGCCGCGACCACCAAGGACGGGAAGGTCCTCGGCCTCGGCACCGACGTCGGCCCGGAGGCCGTCTGCTACCGCACGGACCTCTTCAAGCAGGCCGGACTCCCCGTCGACCGGAACGAGTTGGCTCAGAAGTGGGCCACCTGGGACGGCTATTTGGAGCTCGGCCGGCAGTACAAGGCCAAGGCTCCGGCCAAGAGCGCGTGGATGGACAGTGTCGGCAGCCTCTTCACGGTCATGATCGGCCAGGAGAAGGAGCGGTACTACGACGCCTCGGGCAAGCTGATCTACGCCGAGAGCCCTGCCGTGAAGACGGCCTGGGAGACCTCGGCGAAGGCCGCGCAGGAGGGCCTGAGCGCCAAGCTCGACCAGTGGTCGCCGCAGTGGAACCAGGCCTTCTCCAGCGGCTCCTTCGCGACGCTCCCCTGCCCCGCGTGGATGCTCGGCTACATCAAGGGCCAGGCCGGCGACGCGGGCAAGGGCAAGTGGGACATCGCCAAGCTGCCCGGCGGCGCCGGGAACTGGGGCGGCTCCTATCTCTCCGTGCCGCGCGCCGCGAAGCACAAGAAGGAGGCGTACGAGCTGATCAAGTGGCTCACCGCCCCCGAGCAGCAGGCCGCCCTCTTCACGAAGCAGGGCAACTTCCCCTCCTCCACCGGCGCCATCGCCAAGGTCTCGTCGGCGACGGACCCGTACTTCTCCGGCGCGCCGATCGGCCAGATCTTCGGTGACGCGGCCAAGGCGGCTCCGGTGCAGGTGCTCGGGGTCCACGACAAGAACGTCGCCGACCAGATCACCAACGCGCTGAGCGAGGTGGAGCGCAAGGGCACCAGCCCGGAGAAGGCGTGGTCGAACGCGCGGAAGGGTGTCGAGAACGCCATCGGCTGAGTGCCGGGGCCGGGGGCGGGCTTCGGCCCCCGCCCCCGGCACGGGCGGCGACGAGTCGTCGTCGCGCCGCCCGGGCCGGGCGGCCCGCCGTCCCCCGGTCCCGCATCGGCCGGCCGCCTCCGCCCCACGTGCCCCGGCCGGCCCGCCTCCACCGCACCCCTCCCGACCATCCGAAGGGCCGCACCGTGACCCTCACCGCCTCCGGGCCTGCGACGGCGCCCGTCCCGCCGCCGCAGACCCGGTCCACCCGCCGCACGGCTCGCCGCCGGTGGGCCGCCCTCGTCCCGTACGCCTATCTCGCCCCGTTCTTCACCCTGTTCGCGGCGTTCGGCCTCTTCCCGCTCCTCTACACCGCCTTCGTCTCGCTCTACCGGGTCGAACTGCAGACCCCGGGCGACATGGAGTGGCGCGGCCTCGGCAACTACGCGGCGCTGCTCACCGACGAGTTCTTCTGGACCGCGCTGCGCAACACCTTCACCATCGGGGTCCTGTCGACGGTGCCGCAGCTCGCCATGGCGCTCGGCCTCGCGCATCTGCTCAACTACAAGCTGCGGGGCCGGACGTTCTTCCGTACGGCGATGCTGCTGCCGTACGCGACCTCCGTGGCCGCCGCCACTCTCGTCTTCGCCCAGCTCTTCGGCCGCGACTTCGGGCTCGTCAACTACGCCTTCTCCCTGGTCGGTTTCGGCCCGGTCGACTGGCAGAACGGCACACTGGCCTCGCAGATCGCCGTCTCCTCGATCGTCGTGTGGCGCTGGACCGGCTACAACGCCCTGATCTATCTCGCCGGGATGCAGTCCATCCCCGCCGAGCTGTACGAGGCGGCGGAGATGGACGGCGCCTCACGGTGGCGGCAGTTCTTCCACGTCACCCTGCCCGGGCTGCGCCCGACGATCGTCTTCACCACGGTCGTCTCCACCATCGGCGCGACCCAGCTCTTCGGTGAGCCGCTGCTCTTCGAGGGCTCGATCTCGGGGGGCATCTCGCACCAGTACCAGACCCTCGGGCTCTATCTGTACGAACAGGGCTGGGGCTTCTTCCACCTGGGCCGGGCCGCCGCCATCGCCTGGCTGATGTTCCTGCTGATCCTCGTCCTGGTCGGGGTCAACGCCCTGCTCCTGCGCCGCCGTTCACGGAAGGAGGGCCGGGCATGAGCGTGCGCGTCGCGGGCCGTACGGGCCACGGGGGCCGGATCACCTACGCGATCCTGGTCCTGGCCGTTCTCGTCTCCGCCTTCCCCTTCTACTGGACGATCGTCGCCGCGAGCCGCTCCAACGCCGATCTGGCGCAGGTGCCGCCGACCCTGCTGCCGGGGCCGAACCTCTTCCGGAACTTCGAGGCGGTCATGGAGGAGGCCGACATCGGCACGGCGCTCCTCAACTCCCTCGTGGTCTCGGGCTCCATCACGGTCGGCACGGTGCTGTGCTGCACGCTGGCCGGGTTCGCCTTCGCCAAGCTGCGCTTCCGCGGCCGGGGCGCGCTGCTCGCGATCACGGTCGGCACGATGATGATCCCGCCGCAGCTCGGGGTGATCCCGCTCTTCATGCTGATCGCCGAGCTGGGCTGGGTGAACCAGCTGCAGTCCGTGATCCTGCCCGGTCTCGTCTCCGCCTTCGGCGTCTTCTTCATGCGTCAGTACCTGGTCCAGTCGCTGCCGGACGAGCTGATCGAGGCGGCACGGGTCGACGGGGCGTCCTCCGCCCGGATCTTCTGGTCGATCGTGGTGCCCGTCGCCCGGCCCGGGATGGCGGTGCTCGGGCTGCTCACCTTCATGGCCGCCTGGAACGACTTCTTCTGGCCGATCGTCGCGCTGTCCTCGCAGGAGCCGACGGTGCAGGTCGCGCTGCGTCAGCTCGGCGGCGGCTACGTCCACGACCAGTCCGTGATCATGGCCGGCACGCTGCTCGGCACCCTGCCGGTGCTGCTCGTCTTCGGCCTGCTCGGCCGGCAGATCGTGGGCGGCATCATGCAGGGCGCCGTCAAGGGCTGAGCCGACGCCGGCCGGAGCCGTACAGGACCGACCCGTATCCCCCCTCACTCTCACAGGAGTTCTCCGTTCATGAACGCTCTCTTCCCTGACGGATTCCGCTGGGGCGCGGCCACCGCCGCGTACCAGATCGAGGGCGCGGCGGCCGAGGACGGCCGTACCCCGTCCATCTGGGACACCTTCAGCCGTACGCCGGGCAAGGTGCGCAACGGCGACACGGGTGACATCGCCGCCGACCACTACCACCGGATGCGCGAGGACGTCGCCCTGATGCGGGAGCTGGGTCTGACGGACTACCGCTTCTCCCTCTCCTGGTCCCGGATCCAGCCGACCGGGCGGGGACCGGCCGTACAGAAGGGGCTCGACTTCTACCGCGCCCTGGCCGACGAGCTGGTCGAGTCCGGCATCCGCCCCGTCGCGACCCTCTACCACTGGGATCTCCCGCAGGAGCTGGAGGACGCGGGCGGCTGGCCGGAGCGGGCGACCGCCGAGCGGTTCGCCGAGTACGCGGGCCTCGCCGCGGAGGCGCTCGGCGACCGGGTCACCACGTGGACGACCCTCAACGAGCCCTGGTGCGCGGCCTTTCTGGGCTACGGCTCCGGGGTGCACGCCCCGGGCCGCACCGACGACGCGGCCGCGCTGCGCGCCGCCCACCATCTCAATCTGGCCCACGGTCTGGCCGCCGGTGTGCTGCGCGAGTCCGTACCGTCCACGACGGAACTCTCCCTGACCCTCAACCTCCATGCGATCAGGGCCCATTCGGATGCCCCGGAGGATGTGGACGCCGCCCGCCGGATCGACGCCGTCGGGAACCGGATCTTCCTCGACCCGGTCTTCCACGGCCGCCTGCCGGCCGATCTGGTCGAGGACACACGGCGGATCACGGACTGGTCCTTCGTCCGGGACGGCGACCTGGAGGCGATCTCCACACCGATCGACTCGCTCGGGATCAACTACTACTCCCCCTCCGTCGTCGCCGCCGGCACCTCGGAATCCCCCTCGCCCTGGCCGGGCGCGCCGGACCGGGTACGGTTCCTGCCCGCGCCCGGGCCGCGCACGGCGATGGACTGGCCGGTGGACCCGGACGGCCTGCACGAGCTGCTGCTCCGGCTGCGCGACGAGCTGCCGGCCGTACCGCTGCTGATCACCGAGAACGGCGCCGCGTACGACGACTACGCCGACCCGGAGGGCGACGTCCACGACCCGGAGCGGGTGGCGTACGTCGACGCGCATCTCGCGGCCGTGCACCGGGCGATCGCCGACGGTGCCGATGTGCGCGGGTACTTCCTGTGGTCGCTCCTGGACAACTTCGAGTGGGCGTACGGATACGGCAAGCGCTTCGGCATCGTGCACGTGGACTTCGCGAGCCAGCGCCGTACGCCGAAGGACAGCGCGCGCTGGTACGCGGAGGTGATCAGGCGCGGCGGGCTGTCCCGCTGAGCCTCGCCTCGCGGCGCGCCTCGCGGGCGAGCGGCAGGTAGCGCAGGCGCTCGGGGAGTACGGGCACCACGGCCCGCACGACCCGGGCGAACCTGCGCAGCCGGCGTTCCTGCGCGTCGGTCCACTCCAGGCCGATGGCCTCGCGGGCGTCCGGCGGCATCAGGCCGACGGTGATGAAGGAGCGGAAGCGGGCGAGGTGGGGCAGGAGCACCGGCCACAGCGCCCTGAGCAGCAGCCGCAGCGGCAGGGGGCCGCGGTCCGGCGCGGGCACCGGCTGGTCGGTGGCGACGAGCTCCCGCAGGACGACGGTGGCCTCCAGCTCGCCGAGCCTCTTGCGGTAGTACGGCCAGAACTCCTCGATCGTCTGCGGCATGTCCCGGTCGTGGATGCCGAGGATGCGGCCGACCTGGAGCCACTCGGCGTAGAGCCTGCGCTCCTGGGCCTCGGTGAGCGGGCGGTACAGGAGGCGCAGGCCGTGGTGGTAGACCGGGAAGCCGGTGGCATGCACCCAGGTGTAGTTCGACGGGGTGAGCGCGTGGTAGCGGCGGCCGTGGGCGTCGGTGCCCTGGATGGTCCGGTGGAGCCTCCGGAGCCGGCGCCCTTCCTCGGCCGCCTCCTCGCCCCCGTAGACCCAGAGCAGCACGGAACGCAGCGAGCGCTCGCCGCGGCCCCAGGGGTCGGTGCGGAAGACGGAGTGCTGGTCGACCCCCGCGCCGACGGCGGGATGGGCGACCTGGAGGGCGAGCGCGGAGGGCAGCATCAGGAGGCCCCGGACATCCCCCGCGACGCTCCACAGCACTCCGCCGACGGGCGGCGGCTCGGGCGCGGTCTCCTTCGGGCCTGCGTCCGTGGCGGCCGGGGTCGGCCCGGCGGGCCTGGCCGGTCCGGTCATGCGCACTCTCCTCACGTTCTCAGCGTGCCCCGGCCGGGCTTTTCCGGCAAAGGGCACACATGGGTCGGGGCCGCGTCCCGGGCCTCGGCCC
>NZ_JBHTTQ010000136.1:0-15496 GCF_042794475.1 Streptomyces sp. NPDC056527 | reverse complement strand
GCCCCGGCCGATGGCCGGGGCCCCTCTCGTCGTCGCGGGCGCCGTCTACAGCTTCTCGACCGGCGCGTACCGCAGCAGCAGCCGCTTGGGCTTCTCGTCGCCGAAGTCGATCGTCGCCTGCGCGTCGGCGCCGACGCCCGTCACCTGCATGACCGTACCGAGACCGAACTGGTCGTGCGTGACCCGGTCGCCGACCTGGAGCGCGATCACCGGCTTGTCGGTGGTGCGGCGGGTGGCGAAGCCCGAGGGACCCGAGCGGGCACGGGAGGAGGAGAGCGAGGAGGTGATCCCCGAGGTCGGCCCGGCGGGCTTGACCATGGGGCCGGTCCGCTTCCACTCCAGATACGTCGGCGGGATCTCCTCCAGGAAGCGCGAGGCCGGGTTGTACGAGGGCTGGCCCCAGGCGCTGCGCATCGAGGAGCGGGTCAGATACAGCCGCTCGCGGGCGCGCGTGATGCCCACGTACGCCAGCCGGCGCTCCTCCTCCAGCTCCTTCGCCTGGCCGAGCGCGCGCATGTGCGGGAAGACGCCGTCCTCCATGCCGGTCAGGAACACCACCGGGAACTCGAGGCCCTTGGCGGTGTGCAGCGTCATCAGCGTGATGACTCCGGACCCCTCCTCGTCCTCGTCGGGGATCTGGTCGGAGTCGGCGACGAGCGCGACCTTCTCCAGGAACTCGGCCAGGGTGCCGGCCTCCTCCTCACCGCGCTCCTGCTCGAACTCCAGGGCGACGGCGGCCAGTTCCTGCAGGTTCTCGATCCGGGTCTCGTCCTGAGGGTCGGTGGAGGCCTGCAGCTCGGCGAGGTAGCCCGTCCGCTCCAGGACGGCCTCCAGGACGACCGCGGGGCCGGCGCCGGAGTCGACGACCGTACGGAGCTCCTCCATGAGCGCGTTGAAGCGCTTGACGGCATTGGCGGAGCGGGCCGCCATGCCGTACGCCTCGTCGACCCGCTTCAGCGCCTGCGGGAAGGTGATCTTCTCCCGGAGGGAGAGGGCGTCGATCATCGCCTCGGCGCGCTCGCCGATGCCGCGCTTGGGCACGTTCAGAATGCGGCGCAGCGGGACGTTGTCCTCGGGGTTGGCGAGAACGCGCAGGTAGGCGAGGACGTCGCGGACCTCCTTGCGCTCGTAGAAGCGCACTCCGCCGACGACCTTGTAGGGCAGGCCGACGCGGATGAAGATCTCTTCGAAGACACGGGACTGGGCGTTCGTCCGGTAGAAGACGGCGACGTCGCCGGCCTTCGCGTCGCCCGCGTCCGTGAGGCGGTCGATCTCGTCGGCGACGAACTGGGCCTCGTCGTGCTCGGTGTCGGCGACATAGCCGGTGATCTGCGCGCCCGCGCCCGCGTTCGTCCACAGGTTCTTGGGGCGTCGGGACTCGTTGCGCTCGATGACGGCGTTGGCGGCGGAGAGGATCGTCTGCGTCGAGCGGTAGTTCTGCTCCAGCAGGATCGTCGTCGCGTTCGGGTAGTCCTCCTCGAACTGGAGGATGTTGCGGATGGTCGCGCCGCGGAAGGCGTAGATCGACTGGTCCGCGTCACCGACGACGCACAGCTCGGCCGGCTCCAGGTCCTCGTAGCCGGTCCCGACCAGCTCCCGTACGAGGGTGTACTGGGCGTGGTTGGTGTCCTGGTACTCGTCGACGAGGACGTGGCGGAAGCGGCGGCGGTAGTGCTCGGCGACGTCCGGGAACGCCTGGAGCAGGTGGACCGTCGTCATGATGATGTCGTCGAAGTCCAGGGCGTTGGCCTCGCGCAGCCGCGCCTGGTACATCCGGTACGCCTCGGCGAGCGTCTTCTCGAAGCCGTCGACGGCCTGGTCGGCGAAGGTCTCCTCGTCGATCAGCTCGTTCTTCAGGTTCGAGATCTTGGCGCTGAAGGACTTCGGCGGGAACTTCTTCGGGTCGAGGTCCAGGTCACGGCAGACCAGCGCCATCAGGCGCTTGGAGTCGGCCGCGTCGTAGATCGAGAACGAGGACGTGAAGCCGAGCTTCTTCGACTCGCGGCGCAGGATGCGGACGCAGGCGCTGTGGAACGTCATGACCCACATGGCGTTGGCGCGCGGGCCGACCAGCTGCTCGACCCGCTCCTTCATCTCGCCGGCGGCCTTGTTGGTGAAGGTGATCGCCAGTATCTGACCGGGGTGGACGTGCCGGGTGCCCAGGAGGTGGGCGATGCGGTGGGTGAGCACCCGGGTCTTGCCGGAGCCGGCGCCCGCGACGATGAGCAGCGGGGTGTCGGTGTGGACGACGGCGGCGCGCTGCTGTTCGTTCAGCCCTTCCAGGAGCGCGGCGGCGTCCACGACGGGGCGTGCGGCTCCGTCGCGGTAGTACGCGTCCCTGGTCACAGGCGCGTCGAAGCGCCCCTCGAAGAGGTCGTGCGGGACCTCCTCCGCGGCCGGGGCGCCGTGCGGGTGGTGCTCGTCGTCCTCGGGCGGGGGCGGAGGCTCCTCCGAGGAGTGGTTCTGGAGGCTCGCCAGGAAGCTGTCGTCAAAGAGGCTGCTCATCGCCTAACGAGTCTAGGCCGCCGCACTGACAGCCCGCTGCCACCTCCCGAAGTGACAGGATTCTTACGGAGGGTGACAGTCCGCTTCAGGTCACGAAAATGTATCGGGCATATCGAACATCGGCCTTCACAGCGCCCCCACGAGTTGGCTAGCGTGCTCGCCCAAGCAGCCCGTCCCCTCCGGCGGCGAATCGCGCCGAGCGGGCAGCCCACGCCGAACCCGGCCCTGTCTCCAACCAGTTGGGCCTGCGCAACTCGGCGGCCACGGAAGGAGATGCCGGTCTTGGCGTCCCATCGCAAGCCGCGCAGCACACGTCCGCACTCCCCCGCCGTCGGGGTCACGACGGCCGCCATAGCCTCCGTAACCCTGCTGTCCACACAGAGCGCGCAGGCGGCGCCTGCCGCGCCGAAGCCGACGGTGGAGGAGATCCAGAAGAAGGTCGACGACCTCTACCGGCAGGCCGGCACGGCGACGCAGGAGTACAACCGGGCCAAGGAGTCCACGGACCAGCAGCGCCGCAAGGTCGACCGGATCCTGGACGACGTGGCCAAGCGGACGGACGCCATCAACGAGTCACGGCGCGCGCTCGGCTCGTACGCGGCGGCGCAGTACCGGGCGGGGGCGGTCGGCCCGACCGCCGCGCTGATCTTCGCCGACAGCCCGCAGTCGTACTTCGACCAGACCCACCTCATGGACCGGCTCTCCGAGCGGCAGCACAGCGCGGTGGCGGACTACGAGGACAAGCGCGCCGAAGCGGCGAAGCAGCGGGCCGAGGCGACGAAGAGCCTGGATAGCCTCACCGAGTCGCAGGCGAAGCTCCGCACCAGCAAGCAGAACGTCCAGGGGAAGCTGGCGGAGGCGCGGACCCTCCTCGCCCGGCTGACGGCCGAGGAGAAGGCCCGGCTGGCGGAGCTGGAGCGCAAGCGTCAGGCCGAGGCGCGACGCAAGGCCGAGGAGCAGGCGAAGGCGGAGGCCGCGGCGGCGGCCAAGGCGGCCGCGGATGCCGAGCGGCGCAGGCAGGAGGAGGCGGCCAAGGACAACGCCGAGCCGCCGGCGACCGGTGGGACGAGCGGCTCGACGTACGCGGCGAAGGCGGAGAAGGCGCTGGCGTTCGCCCGGGCCCAGATCGGCAAGCCGTACGTATGGGGCGCGACGGGTCCGAGCTCGTACGACTGCTCCGGTCTGACCCAGGGCGCCTGGAAGGCGGCGGGCGTCGACCTGCCCCGCACGACCTGGGACCAGGTGGAGGTGGGAACGCGGGTCGCGACGGCGGACCTGCTCCCCGGCGATCTCGTCTTCTTCTACGACGACATCAGCCACGTCGGCCTGTACATCGGCGGCGGCAAGATGATCCACGCGCCGAAGCCGGGTGCCAACGTCCGCGAGGAGTCGATCTACTACATGCCGATCTACGGGAGCGTGCGCCCGGCCTGAGCCGGCTCCGTGAGGTCGGGAGCCGGTTCCGTCAGGCCGGGAGCCGGCTCCGTCAGGTCCAGAGCGTCGCGATGAAGATGTTGGCCACGGTCAGGCCGCCGACCGCGCCGAAGAGGCCCGCGGGCACCTTCTCCTCGTCCCGCTTCACGTACACGAGGGCGAGGATGACGACGAGGATCGCCATCTTGATGCCGATCTTCACGTTGTTGACGGCCTGGTCGTCGGCCTGGTTGAGGCCGACCAGGGCGATTCCGGTGACCAGCATCGTCAGCGCGCCGTGCAGCATGGCCGGCACGAAGCGGGCCGTACCCGCGCCCATCGCCTTCATCTGGGTCAGGAATCCGCCGAGCAGCGAGGCGATTCCGATGATGTGCAGGGCGACGAAGACATTGATGAGTACGTCCATGAGGCGGAGCCTAACCGGGCCCTAGCACCGCTGTTCGGCCGGGTCCAGCCAGTCCGGCGCATCGGTCACGGGCGTGCCGCAATGCGGCACCCACCCGCCGCGGGCCCCGGAAGCGAACGGTCCCGGAGCGCCAACTGGCGCCAATAGCGGTCAACTCCCCGCCCTGCCGTGACGCCGAGGTTTAGCGTCCTCCTCCAGGTGGCCGGCTCCCCACCACCGTCGGTTCTTCCGGCGGCAGTCGGTCGCCCCCGCCGAGAAATCCGGCGGTGGGCCGTCTCCCCTGTGCGGTCCATCGCCGGACCCGGTGGGCATCGACCCCCACAGGGAGAGGATGTGACCCGCCCTCGTGGCAGCTCACCGCAAGCCCAGGAACTCACCCCTCGGTGGCCAGGCGGCACGGACCGCCGCCACGCTCGCCCTCGCCTCCGCGGCCACGGCGACCGTCTTCGAGGGGTCCGGGCAGGCCGAGCCCAGGCTCACCCCCGCGCAGGTGAAGGCGAAGGTCGACCGGCTGTACCAGGAGGCCGAGGTGGCCACCGAGAAGTACAACGGGGCGAAGGAGAAGGTGGACGAGGCCCGGGGCGCGCTCGACCGGCTGCGCGACGAGGCCGCCCGCAGGACCGAGCGTCTCAACACCGCCCGTGACGCGCTCGGCTCCACGGCCGCGGCGCAGTACCGCTCCGGCGGTCTCGATCCCGCCGTGCAGCTCGCCCTGACCTCCGACCCGGACGAGTACCTGGCACGCGCCGCGCTCGCGGAGAAGGCCGGGGAGCGGCAGGCGTCGGCGATCACCTCCGTGCGGCGGGAGCTCACCGGGATCGGGCAGCTGCGCGCCGAGTCGACGGAGCGGCTGACGCAGCTGCGCGGCCACGAGGCCGAGCTGCGGCGGCAGAAGACGGCCGTCCAGGGCAAGCTCGACGAGGCGCGGAAGCTGCTGGCCCGGCTGACCGCCGAGCAGCGGGCCCGGTACGACGCGGCGGCGACCGGTTCGGGGCGGAGCGACGGCTCCGGGGGCTTCGCCGATACGGCCGGGGCGCGGGCGGACCGGGCCGGCGAGGGGCGCGGCTCGGTCGCGGCGCCGAACGGGCGGGCCGCTCAGGCGATCTCCTTCGCCAGGGACCAGCTCGGCAAGCCGTACGTGTGGGGGGCGACGGGCCCGTCGGGGTACGACTGCTCGGGCCTGACGCAGGCCGCCTGGCGCTCCGCCGGGGTGTCGCTGCCCCGTACGACGTACACGCAGATCAACGCCGGGCAGCGGGTGTCGCGCTCCGAACTGGCCCCGGGCGACCTGGTGTTCTTCTACTCCGGCATCAGCCACGTCGGGCTGTACATCGGCGGCGGGCAGATGATCCACGCGCCCCGGCCGGGCGCTCCGATCCGGGTCGCGCCGATCGACGAGATGCCGTTCGCGGGCGCGACTCGGGTGGCGTGAGGACGCTCACCCCTTGACCTTTGGATAGTGGCGCTATCTACTATGGGTAGTGCCACTATCCAATCGTGGAGAGGACAAGCCATGCCCACGCTCCCCTGGACCGTCCCGAACCAGGCCCGCGCCGGCACCGAGGCGCAGGTCATGGCCTCCCGCTTCGAGGTGCGCTCGCTGAAGGACGTGCCCCGGTTCTTCCTTCGGTCGCTCAGCGCCTGGCGACAGGTGAAGTCGGCGCCGGGCGCCCTGGGTGCCTCGTTGATCGCCCAGCCGCTGAAGCGGACCTTCTACACCCTCTCGGCATGGGAGGACCGCAACGCCCTCTACGCCTACGCCCGCGCCGAACCCCACCGCTCGATCATGACCGGCCTGCGCGCGACCATGCGCGACTCCACCTTCACCTTCTGGGAGGTGCCGGTGGACCGGCTCCCGATCGACTGGACCGAGGCCAAGCGCCGACTCGCCGAGGAAGCCGCCAAGAAGGCGGGCTCCTAGCCGGTCTCAGACCAGCCGGCGGGCCGTCGCCCAGCGGGTCAGTTCATGGCGGTTGGACAGCTGGAGCTTGCGCAGGACCGCCGAGACATGCGACTCCACCGTCTTCACCGAGATGTAGAGCTGCTTGGCGATCTCCTTATACGCGTACCCACGGGCGATCAGTCGCAGTACCTCGCGCTCCCGCTGGGTGAGGCGGTCGAGATCCTCGTCCACCGGCGGGGCGTCGGTGGAGGCGAAGGCGTCGAGTACGAAGCCGGCCAGGCGGGGGGAGAACACCGCGTCCCCCTCCTGGACGCGGAAGATCGAGTCGACCAGGTCGGTCCCGGTGATCGTCTTGGTGACATAGCCGCGGGCACCGCCCCGGATCACGCCGATCACGTCCTCCGCCGCGTCGGAGACCGAGAGGGCGAGGAAGCGCACCGGGTCCTCGGCCGCCGCCATCAGGCTCGCGCAGCGCCGCAGCACCTCGACCCCGCCGCCGCCCGGCAGGTGTACATCGAGCAGGACGACCTCGGGGCGGGTGGCGGTGATCACCGTGACCGCCTGGTCGACGTCGGCGGCCTCTCCGACCACCTCGACCCCGGTCACGTCGGTCCGCCCGATCTCGGCCTGCACGCCCGTGCGGAACATCCGGTGGTCGTCGACGAGCACGACCCGTACCCGGCGCTCCACGGTCTCCGCCCCCGTCGTCCCGGTCCCGGTCTCGTCGCTCATGCGTCCGCCCTCTCCATCTCAAGCTCCACTTCGGTGCCTCCGCCCGGCACCGCCCGCAGCCGGGCCGAACCGCCGTTGCGCTGCATCCGGCCGATGATCGATTCTCGTACGCCCATCCGGTCGGCGGGTACGGAATCGAGGTCGAAGCCGGGCCCCCGGTCCCGCACCGAGACGAAGACCGAACGGCCCTCCACCTCGGCGTAGACCTGCACCGCCCCACCCTCGCCACCGTACTTCGCGGCATTGACCATCGCCTCGCGCGCGGCCTGCATCTGTGCGACCAGTTTCTCGTCGAGCGGGCAGTCGCCCACGACGACGACCTCCAGCGGGACACCGTGCTTGTCCTCGACCTCGGCGGCGGCCCGCTTCACCGCCTCGGCGAGGGTCTCGGGCTCCTCGGCCTCGTCCTTGCCCGTGCCCTCCGGCTTGTACAGCCAGTTCCGCAGCTCCCGCTCCTGGGCGCGGGCGAGTCGGCGCACCTCGCCGGGCTCGTCCGCGTTCCGCTGGATCAGCGTGAGCGTGTGGAGCACGGAGTCATGGACATGGGCCGCGACCTCGGCGCGCTCCTGCGCGCGGATGCGCATGGTCCGCTCCTCGGAGAGGTCCTGGGACATCCGCACCAGCCAGGGGCCGGCGAGCAGCGCGATACCGGTGAGCACGGCTATCGCGGCGGTCAGCGCCGTGCCCAGCTGGGCGGCGGAGCCGCGGACCACCATGAAGACGGTCAGCCCCATGCCGACCAGTGCGACTCCGGCGAAGCCACGGGCGAGTTGCAGCGTGCGCCGACGGCGGCCGGTCTCGGTCCAGCTGGCCCGGCGGGCGTTGTCCGCCTGTCGCCAGACGAGCACCACCCCGACGCCGATGAGGAGCGTCGGCCAGACATAGCGGTCCGTCCGATTGCCCCAGTCGATGTTCCCCGCGAAGATCGCGGCGCCGATCGCGAGCGCGATCAGCGCGAAGACCTGGCCCCGGTCCGGCTTGCGCAGCCTGCGCCGGCCGTCGGCGGTGGTCTCGAACACCGGCCGGGGCGTGGAGCGGCCGCCGACGCCGAGCGGGACGACGATCCAGAAGACCGCGTACAGCAGGGCGCCCAGGCCGTCCGCGAGGAGCAGGGCCGCGAACAGGGCGCGGACCCAGACGACGGGCAGCCCCAGATGTCCCGCGAGGCCGCGCGCGACACCGCCGAGCCACCGGCCGTCGGCGCTCCGATAGAGCTTGCGCACGGGCGGTTCGTCGGTCTCGGCGACACGGGCGGTTGCGGGCATGAACCGATCGTCACACGTCCGGCCCGGCGTGGACATCAGGGTCTGCCCTGAGATCGCCCCTAGGACGCGGCCCCTAGGCGTCTCTCGGGGTGGACCGCCCGCGGAATATCAGGGTCACGCCAGGGTCGGCCCCGGTGCCGCGGCCGGGCACCGGCCGTCACCATGGACGCATGACGAGTTCGACGCCTTCTCACCACGAGGCCCCGCCGGCGGCGGAGGCCCCGCCCGTCGCGCCCCTGCGGCGCTCGCGGCGGCACAAGGTCGTGGCCGGTGTGTGCGGCGGCCTCGGCCGGCACTTCGATCTCGATCCGGTGATCTTCCGGATCGCGGTGGGCGTGCTGTCCGTGACCGGCGGCATCGGGCTGATCTTCTACGGCTTCGCGTGGCTGCTCCTCCCGCTCGCGGGCGAGGAGGAGAACGAGGGCCGCAGGCTGCTCTCCGGCCGGGTCGACGGGGCGGCGCTCGCGGCCGTGCTGATGGCCCTGGTCGGTTGCGGCGTCTTCCTCTCGATGCTGGGCAACGGCGGGACGCTGGCGTTCGCGATGATGCTGTCGATAGCGGTGTGCGGGGCGGCGGTCTGGTCGCAGCGGCGCATGCAGGCGGTCGGCGGGGACGCCGAGGGCCGGATGGACGCGGCGACGGCGCAGGCGGTCGCGGAGGCGCCGCCGGAGGCGAAGGCTCCTCCGCTGGTGGAGTTCCCGTCCTGGTGGAAGGACCCCATAGTCAAGGACGGCTCGACCGGCAGGATCGCCGTCGGCTATCTCTGGGGCCCGCACGGCGTGGTGGACGAGGACGGCCGGCTCGAGAACGGCGAGATCCCGGTGCCCGGCAGTCAGTGGGGCACGGCCGGACCCGCCGCCGGGCGACGGCCCGCCGCCTCGGCGGTCCGGCGCGGGCCGCGCTCCATCGGCGGTCCGGTCTTCCTGCTCGCGCTGCTGGCCGGCGGCCTGGGCACGGGCCTGTCCTGGGAGACGCATCCGCTCGGCACGAGCCTGCAGATCGGTCTGGTCGCCGCTCTGGGCGTGTTCGGCCTCGGACTGGTGGTCAGCAGCTTCCTCGGCCGGACCGGATTCGGCACGATCTTCCTGACCGTGGTCACCGCGGGTCTGCTCGCCGTGGCGGCGGCCCTGCCGAAGGAGATCTCCACGGAGTGGGTTCGTACGACCTGGAAGCCGGCGTCGGTCGCCGCCGTGCAGCCGCGCTACGAACTGGGCACGGGCGTCGGCACGCTCGATCTGTCACGCCTCGCGGTCCCCGCCGGGAAGACGGTCGACACCGCGGCCGAGGTCGGGGCGGGGAAGCTCGAAGTGATCGTCCCGAAGGACGTCACGGTGAAGCTGAGGGCCCAGGTGGGGCTGGGCGATGTGCGGCTGCCGCAGCAGGCGCCCGGTGACATCGACGTAGCGCCGGACCGCGACGTGACCCGGACGCTCGCGCCGCCGAAGGGCACCGCCCCGGCGGGTACGGTCGACCTCTCGCTGGAGGTCGGTCTCGGACAGGTGGAGGTCACCCGTGCTGCTTCATGAGTTCCGCCCCGGCAGGCTGATCGCCGGCTCGACCGCCCTCGTGCTCACCGTGATGTACGCGGGCGACGCCTCGGGCGCCTGGACCACCCCCTGGTACGAGGTGGTCCCGGTCCTCTTCGGCGGCCTGGGGGTGGCCGCCCTGGCGACCTGGGTCGCCTACCGTGTGCGCCGGCGCTCGGCGCGCATGGCGTCGAGCGAGAAGTACGCGGCCCCGGCGAGCACGAGCGGCAGCCAGGACATCAGATAGGCGAGGTCGTTCCCGTAGTAGTACGGATTGACCTGCCAGCTGACGGTCAGCCACAGGCTCAGGGAGATCAACGCTCCTCCGAGCGCGGCCAGCCGGGCGAAGAGGCCGACCAGCGTCCCGATGCCGACGGCGAGTTCGCCGAACGCGATGGCGTAGCCGAAGCCGACGGGGCTGTTGAGCGCCATGTCCACCATGGCCGGGATGGCCGAGGTGTCCCGGACGCCGCGCATCATCTCGCCGATGGACCCGGTGCCCGTGTCGGACATGAAGGCGGAGTCGGTGAGTTTGTCGATCCCGGCGTAGATGAACGTGATCCCGAGGAAGAGTCTCAGCGGCAGCAGGGCGTACCGCGACCCGGTCTCCTTCCAGCCGGTGAGCCGGCCGGACCGGCCGTGGCCACCGTTTCCGTACGTCCCGGTCGTCCTGTGCATTCGTTCTGACATCGTCGGCCTGCCTCTCCCGCGCCACTGTCCGTCCGCGGAACCGATTGTCCTCGGACCCCCTGCATGGGGATACGCGAGGAACACGTCGGGAGTTCAGGCGAGGCCGATCGGCTCAGTCGACGACGTCGATCATGACCCGGTTGGTCTCCACGCCCGAGGCCGTCACCACCCACACCTCGACCCGCCCAGGCTCCACGTCCACGGGGAGCGGGACGGTCAGGGAGGTGTCCGTCGGGTTGGCGAAGCCGCCCGGAACGGGGACGAGCGGGACGTGCGCGTGGACGGATCCGATCCGC
Organism: Streptomyces sp. NPDC056527; assembly: GCF_042794475.1. NCBI lineage: Bacteria > Bacillati > Actinomycetota > Actinomycetes > Kitasatosporales > Streptomycetaceae > Streptomyces > Streptomyces sp. NPDC056527. The sequence continues at coordinate 4,739 of NZ_JBHTTQ010000136.1, read as the reverse complement.
ACGACCAGTCGGGTCAAAGGGTCCGGTCCGCCGGCGCCGGCCGGGACGAAACCGGCCCCCCGGATCTCGATGTCGTCGCCGGTACGGATCGGTGCGTCGAGGTCGCCCGCCTCACGGGAGCGGACGACGGAGAAGAGGGCGGGCCGGCCGCCCTCGACGCACTTCGTGGCGAGATAGCCGGCCGCCGCCACGGCGACGAGAACGACCAGGGACCAGGGCAGGCCGGGCAGCCGGTCGGGTTCGTGCCCGAGCCGCACGGCTCCGAGGACGAGGACGGCGCCGGACACCAGGAGATAGGCGAGGTCCGTGGGGCAGGCACGGCCGTTGTCGTCGCAGAGGAGGTCGGCCGCGCGGGGGCGGTCGGCGCGGACCTTCTGCAGACGCTGCCCCATGACCCGTGCCCAGACGATCCGGCGGGTGGCGACGGCGACCGCCGCGGTCAGCGCGAAGACGGTCAGCAGCCCGGCGCCGTGGGAGATCCCGAGGCCGGTCCGGTCGGCGCCGGTGACCGTGCGCAGCGCGAGGAAGAGCACGGCGTAGACGGCGAAGAGCAGCCAGCCGGCCGCGACCGCGCGGGAGGTGGAGAGCCGGTTGTCCTCCCCGATCAGTGGGGCGAGGACCCCACCGCGCGCCCGGTGGGCGTGGGCCGCGCCGGTCAGCGGGACCGCGAGGAGGAGGGCGGCGACGAGCCCGGCGGTGCGCGCTCCCGTCCAGCCCGTGCCGATCGCGGTGAGCGCCTGGCCGAGGAGCAGGGCGAGGACCGCACCCCATACGGCGCCGAGGGTGGCGTACCGGACCCGCCGGAGCCAGGCATCGCCGTCCTCGCGATCGCGCGCGGCGACGGTCCGGGCCGACTGGGCGAGTTCGTCGGAGACCCACTGCCGGGAGGCGACCGGCGAGTGCGCGACGGCCGCGGGGACCCCGTGACCGGCGGCGAGCTCGTCGCGTCGGGCGAGGAAGGCGGCGACGGCACGTCGGTGACCCGCGCGCCCGCCCCGTGCGCACCCCGCGTGGTCACCGCACTGTCTCGCCTCTTGCACCGACACGGCGTTCATTTCCCGATCGACACGTCAACTGGCCGTTGATTCCAGGGAATTGTGCCGCACCGGAGAGCCTCTCGACTGCTCCGAGCGCCCCGCGCGAGAGTGATTGAACCGTCATCACATTGACGTAAGGACAGTCCGGGCCATGTTCTACGACAACAGTTCGGGCTCCGCTCGGCTGATCCTGCGCCACAGCGGCTGGTAGTTGATCCACGCGGCGAGATCGGTGCCGAGCTGCTCACGGGTGGCCACCGCCTCCCGGTGCCCGATCGGCACCGGCTTGCCCGCGGCCCGCGCGGCCAGCTGCCCCTGGGCGCACCGCTCCATCGCGATGAACCACCAGGCGGCCGCGTCGACCGAGGTCCCGACGGTCAGCAGGCCGTGGTTGCGCAGCACGATCGCCTTGTACGGGCCGAGGGCGGTGGCGATCCGCCGCCCCTCCTCGCGATCGACGGCCACCCCGGTGTACGCGTCGTAGAGCGCGTGGTCCTGGTAGAAACCGCAGGCCTCCTGGGTGATCGGCTCGACCATCTCGCCGAGGGCGGCGAGCGCCCGCCCGTAGGTGGAGTGGCTGTGCGCGACGGCGACGACATCGGGCCGGGCCCGGTGGACCTCGGCGTGGACGGCGAAGGCGGCCTGGTTCACGGGTGCGCCGCCGAGCACGACCTGCCCGTCGCCGTTGACGAGGACGAGGTCGCTCGCCGTCAGCTCGTCGAAGGGCGCACCGAAGGGGTTCACCCAGAAACAGTCGGCGTACTCGGGGTCCCGGGCGGTGACATGACCGGAGACGCCCTCCTCGTATCCGAACCGTCCGAAGAGTCTGAGCGCGCCCGCGAGTCTCTGCTTGCGGTACGCCCGCTCCTCCTCGACGGTCCCGTGGACGGGAGGCATCGCGACGTGGAGCCGATCGGCGGGTACGGGGGCCGGTGTCTCGCTCATGCGCGGGAAGGTAACGCCGGACCGTGCAACTGACCAGAGAGATCACACGCCGAAGACGTCGAAGCCTCCGAAGACGCCGAGGACGGGACTCCGAAGGCACCGGACACGACGAAACCGCCGCCCCCGGATGGTGGGGGCGGCGGCTTCACACGCGTACGGGAGCAACCGTGAGTGCTACTCCCACTCGATGGTGCCCGGCGGCTTGCTCGTCACATCGAGCACCACACGGTTCACATCGGCGACCTCGTTGGTGATCCGGGTCGAGATCTTCGCCAGGACGTCGTACGGCATCCGCGTCCAGTCCGCCGTCATGGCGTCCTCGGAGGAGACGGGACGCAGGACGATCGGGTGGCCGTAGGTGCGGCCGTCGCCCTGCACACCCACCGAGCGCACATCGGCGAGCAGCACGACCGGGCACTGCCAGATGTCGCGGTCGAGACCGGCGGCCGTCAGCTCCTCGCGGGCGATGGCGTCGGCCTCGCGCAGCAGATCCAGGCGCTCCTTGGTGACCTCGCCGACGATGCGGATACCGAGGCCGGGGCCGGGGAACGGCTGGCGCTGGACGATCTCCTCCGGCAGGCCGAGCTCCTGGCCGACCATGCGGACCTCGTCCTTGAACAGCTGGCGCAGCGGCTCGACGAGCTCGAACTCCAGGTCCTCGGGGAGGCCGCCCACGTTGTGGTGGGACTTGATGTTGGCGGTGCCGGTGCCGCCGCCGGACTCGACGATGTCCGGGTAGAGCGTGCCCTGGACGAGGAACGCGACCTCGGGGCCCTCCTCCTGGAGGATCTCCAGCTGCGCCTGCTCGAACACGCGGATGAACTCGCGGCCGATGATCTTGCGCTTGGTCTCCGGGTCGGAGACGCCGGCCAGCGCGGTGAGGAACCGCTCCTGCGCGTCGACGACCTTCAGCTGGACGCCGGTGGCGGCCACGAAGTCCTTCTCGACCTGCTCGGTCTCGTCCTTGCGCATCAGACCGTGGTCGACGTACACGCAGGTGAGCTGCGAGCCGATGGCCTTCTGCACGAGCGCCGCGGCCACGGCGGAGTCGACGCCGCCGGACAGACCGCAGATGGCGCGCTTGTCGCCGACCTGCTCGCGGATGGCCGCGACCTGCTCCTCGATGACGTTGCCGGTGGTCCAGTTCGGCTCGATGCCGGCGCCGCGGTAGAGGAAGTGCTCAAGGATCTGCTGGCCGTGCGTGGAGTGCAGCACCTCGGGGTGGTACTGGACGCCGTACAGCTTCTTCTCGTCGTTCTCGAAGGCGGCGACCGGCACGACGTCCGTGGACGCGGTGACGCTGAAGCCCTCGGGGGCGGCGGAGCAGGCGTCGCCGTGCGACATCCACACGGACTGCTCGGTCGGGGTGCCCTCGAAGAGGGTCGATCCGGCCTTGGAGACGTGCAGCGGCGTACGGCCGTACTCACGGGCACCCGTGTTGTCGACGGTGCCACCGAGGGTGGTCGCCATCAGCTGGAAGCCGTAGCACATGCCGAAGACGGGGACACCGGCCTCGAAGAGCGCGCGGTCGAGGCGCGGGGCGTTCTCCGCGTACACGGAGGACGGGCCGCCGGAGAGGATGATCGCCTTCGGGTTCTTGGCCAGCATCTCGGCCACCGGCATGGTGGACGGGACGATCTCGCTGTAGACCCGCGCCTCACGGACGCGTCGGGCGATGAGCTGGGCGTACTGGGCGCCGAAGTCGACAACGAGGACTACGTCCGGGTTGGTGACGTCGGGCGCGGCAGCGGGAGTCGCTGATGACACTACGGCGGCCTTCCGGCGGTAGGGAGGGGTCCCCCGAAGGGGGCTATTTGTCGATTCTACCGGCGCGCCGGAGTCGCTTTTCGTCTCACCATCCGAACCCGGTTTGGCCCGGCCCCCGGGCAGGGGTCCATACTGTCGCCATGCGCAAGCTCACGACCTTCGTCTTTACCTATGGCACCGGCCCGTCCGGCTGCCATGGTCGTGTTGCTTAGCTGACAAGCGACTTCCCAGGCGCCCCGGGCCGACAAGGCCCGGGGCGTTCTGTCGTTTCCGGTCCTTGTCGCTCCGGGGCATCCGACACCGACACCCCGAGGAGCCCCACCATGACCGCCATGACCCACACCGAGAAGACCGGCGCCCGTACCGACGAGGCCGCCGTGCTCATCGGCGACGCCCGCGAGCGCATCGACGCCCTCGACGACCGGATCATCGGCCTGATCCAGGAACGGATGGCCGTGTCGGCCGTCATCCAGGAGGCCCGGATCGGCTCGGGCGGCCGTCGCGTGAACCTCGCGCGCGAGATGGAGGTGCTGGGGCACTACAGGGACGCGCTGGGCAAGCCGGGTACGGCGCTGGCGATGACGATGCTGGAGCTCTGCCGGGGCCGCATCTGAGCGCACGGACCGGGGGCGCGCTCGGGGATCGATGCGCGCTCGCCTGCCCGACCGCGCACGCTCACGGATCGACGTGCGTCGCGTATCCGGGTGCGTCCCCGCATCTGAGTTCGGGCCCGCTCTCACCCGTACGGCGCGTGACCGGCTCCCGCACCCCTTCGTTGGTCCCGTTGTCCGTGCCAGCCAGGGGCGGGCCCGAAAAAACCACGCGTGGCTTCGCTGGGGCGTGTGACGTACCGCAAGTACGTCGTGGGACCTCGCCCCAGCGCGCGTGACCGGACGGCAGGGGACAGCAGCCCGGTCACCCAGAAAGGGCGGTCGGCCCCGGGGACGCCCCGGGCCGCCCCCAACCGGGCGAGACGGGATCCCCGGCCCC
>NZ_JBHTTQ010000135.1:0-16193 GCF_042794475.1 Streptomyces sp. NPDC056527 | reverse complement strand
GTACGGAGATCTCCGTACGGCCCCTTGTCCGTGCCTCTTGTCAGTCCTTGGCGAGCGTGAACGACGCCGGAAGGACCTTCACTCCCGGCATGGCCGCCTCCACCAGGTACGTCCCCGGTCCCACCGGACCCGCCGGGGCCGTGGCGCACTGCGGGGCGCTCCGGCCGCGGTCCCAGTCCACGCTGTGCGTGACCGTCGAGCGCGCCGGAATCCGGAGCAGCACACCGCCGGCCGGACGCGGGCAGTCCTGGGACGACCAGACATCGTCGTCCTTGTCGTCACTGATCGTCAGGACCGCGTTCTTCGGGCCGAGATCGGCCTTGCAGTCGATGGCCGAGGTGTTCTTGGCGACCAGGTGGAAGCGGGGCTTCTCGCCGGGCGCGTAGGAGACCTTGGCGCTGCGGAGGGTCAACTGCAGCGCTCCGGGAGCACAGTTCGGCAGCGGAGAATCGGCCGGAACCTGCTGCCCCGCGCCCGTGCTCGCGCCGCTGTCGCCACCCGCTCCGTCCGTGTCCCCGTTCTTGCCACCGGCCTCGGCGCCCGCGTCGGCGCCTCCGGTGCCGGCGCTGCCGCCGTCTCCACCGTCGCCGCCGGAGTTCTCCCCGGAGTCGCCCGACTCGTCCCGTCCGCCGGGCTGTTCACTGATCGCGGGACCGGAACCGGAGGGTCCAGGGGTGATCGAGGGCGCGGGGGAAGAGCCGTTGGCGGAGTCGTTCGGCTTCTTCCCGCCGCCTCCGCCGGAGGTGACGGCCCAGAGGGTGATCAGCGCGAGAAGTGCGAGCAGGCACAGCGCGACCGCCCTCCGTCGCCAGTAGATGGAGGAGGGAAGCGGCCCGACCGGATTGCGCAGTGATCCCACGGCACGAACCTTACGAGAGATCGGCGCCAACTCCCGCCCCACCCGCCGCCCCAGGCATCAAGTTTTGCCGATGATCACATCCGGAACGTCGGAATGCCCCCGCTCACCCCCACTTTCGTCGGGGGTCGTCGTGGTCCTTCGGCACGGGTGCCGGTTGTCGCCACCGGTTAGCGTCCTGATCATGGACAACCTCCCCGGCCTCTCCGCCGATCTCTATCGCGACGTCACGGACTTCGCCCACTCCACCCCGCACTGGTTCCAACAGCTCGCCGAGGTGTGGACCGAGGCCGGACTGCTCCTCTTCGGCGTGCTGTTCGTGGCCGGATGGTGGCGGGCCAGGTCCGGGGCGAGCGGCGCGATGGCCCTCGCTCTGCTCGCCCCGCTCGCGACTGCGTTCGGCTATGTGGTGAGCGAGTCGCTCAAATCACTGGTGGACGAGGAGCGTCCGTGCCGGGCCGTCGCGGGCGCCGCAGCCTCGCTCGTCCCGTGCCCGCCGACCGGCGACTGGTCCTTCCCCAGCAACCATTCCGCCATCGCGGGCGCGGCGGCGGTCGCGCTCGCGTTGGCCTGGCGCGGGATCGTATGGCTGACCGTGCCGATGGCGCTGCTCATGGCGTTCTCCCGGGTCTTCGTCGGCGTCCACTATCCGCACGACGTGACGGTCGGAGTGCTGCTCGGGAGCGCGGTCGCGTTCCTGGCCGTCAAGGCGGCGACCCGGCCGGTTGGGGCGCTGGTGGAGACGGCACGGTCGAGCCGTACCGGCGCGGTGGTGTGGTGCGCCGGGCGCGGGCCGCGCCCGCGCGCCTCCATGCGCCCCGAGGGCGTGCGCCACGGCGCGCGCTGAACATGCCAGGATCGGGGGTGCCATGACTTCCACCGATGCCTCCACCCCCGTGTTCGACGACGCCCCCGCCCCGGCCCCGGCCGAGCTGCACGGGCCCGTCCTCGCCTGGTTCGACCGGCACGCCCGCGACCTGCCCTGGCGCCGCCCAGAGGCGGGGGCGTGGGGCGTGATGGTCAGCGAATTCATGCTCCAGCAGACCCCGGTCGTGCGGGTCCTGCCCGTGTACGAGCAGTGGCTCGCGCGCTGGCCGCGACCTGCCGACCTCGCGGCCGACGCGCCCGGTGAGGCCGTGCGTGCCTGGGGCAGGCTCGGCTACCCGCGGCGCGCCCTGAGGCTGCATGCGGCGGCCGTGGCCATAACGGAGCGGCACGGCGGCGACGTGCCGAGCGAGCACGCCGCGCTGCTGGCGCTGCCCGGTATCGGGGAGTACACGGCTGCCGCGGTGGCCTCGTTCGCGTACGGGCAGCGGCATCCGGTGCTCGACACCAACGTCCGCCGGGTGTTCGCCCGGGCGGCCTCGGGCATGCAGTACCCGCCGAACGCCACGACCGCCGCCGAGCGGCGGCTCGCGCGGGCGCTCCTGCCCGAGGACGAGGCGACGGCGGCCCGCTGGGCGGCCGCGTCGATGGAGCTGGGCGCGCTGGTCTGCACGGCGAAGAACGAGGACTGCGGGCGCTGCCCGATCGCCGAGAGCTGCGTCTGGCGGATGTCGGGGAAGCCGGCCCATGAGGGACCGGCGCGGCGCGGCCAGACGTACGCGGGCACGGACCGGCAGGTCCGCGGCCGGCTGCTCGCCGTGCTCCGGGAGACGGTGGGTGCCGTACCGCAGTCCGCCCTGGACGCGGTCTGGGACGAGCCGGTGCAGCGGGCCCGGGCGCTGGACGGTCTGGTCGCCGACGGCCTGGTCGAACCCCTCGACGACGGCCTGTACCGCCTGCCGCAGTCCTGACCGACCTGCCGGAGGACCGCCGGCCCCGGCCGTGGTCCCGAGCCGAATCCAGTCTCCTACCCATTCCCGCCCCCTGTTACACAACCGATGGGCAGCCGTGCATCCTCCGACGGCTGCCCCGGACAACCTCGTGACAACTGCTCCGTAACTTCGTCGACGTAAGCCAAACAGGCTGGTCACGGGGATCGGAGGCGGTTCAGATGTCGCACGGAGAGGTGCTCGACTTCGAGGAGTACGTCCGCACTCGGCAGGACGCGCTGCTGCGCAGCGCCCGCCGTCTCGTCCCCGACCCGGTCGACGCGCAGGACCTCCTGCAGACGGCGCTGGTGCGGACGTACGGCCGCTGGGACGGCATCGCCGACAAGTCGCTCGCCGACGCGTATCTGCGCCGCGTCATGATCAACACGCGAACCGAGTGGTGGCGGGCCCGCAAGCTCGACGAGGTCCCCACCGAGCAGCTGCCCGACGCCTCCGTCGACGACGCCACCGAGCAGCACGCCGACCGCGCCCTGCTCATGGACATCCTGAAGGTCCTCGCGCCGAAGCAGCGCAGCGTGGTCGTCCTGCGGCACTGGGAGCAGATGAGCACGGAGGAGACCGCGGCCGCGCTCGGTATGTCGACGGGTACGGTGAAGTCCACGCTCCACCGCGCACTGGCCCGACTGCGTCAGGAACTGGAGAGCCGTGGCGTCGACGACGCCCGTGCTCTGGAGCGGTCGACCGTACGACCCGACGAACGGGGGCAGCACCGGTGCGCGGCCTAGGCGCCAGACACGACGGCGACGACGAAGGGTCCTGCGGCCCACGGCGTCGCCGGATCATCCGGGCGACGAGTACCACGGCATTGGCCGGGCTCGTCGCCATCGGGCTGTTCATGACCGCGTGTTCCACCGGCGGTACGGGCTCGCGCGACGAGGGCGCCGCCCGCGCCGACGAGGCCGGATCGGCCGTACCGGCGCCGTCCCCCTCGGCCTCCTCCGGGCAGATGCCCGCCAAGCGCGTCGACCCGATCGCGCTCATCAAGGCCGATCCGAAGATCGGCGAGCGCCTGAAGGCCGATCTGAAGCCGTGCGTCGCGGACGCGTACCCGGTGGACACCTCCTACGGGAATCTGACCGGCGGGACCTCGCCCGATGTCGTCGTCAACGTGATGACCTGCGGCGATGCCGTGGGTATCGGCACGTACGTGTACCGCGAGGAGAGCGGCGAGTACAAGAACGTGTTCATGGCGGAGGACGCCGCCGTCTACGCGACGATCGACCGGGGGGACCTGGTCGTGACGAAGCAGGTGTACGCCAAGGGCGACCCGGTGGCCTACCCCTCGGGCGAGGACGTGATCACGTACCGCTGGGCGGGGAGAAAGTTCAGCCAGCACGACTGGGTGCACAACGACTACAGCCGCGCGGTCGGCGACGGAGGCATCGACGGCCCCGCGACCGTCGAGCCGAGCGCCAACTGAGCGGCGCCCCGGGCAGGCACGGCGCAACCACGCGGAACGAGAAGGAACGGAAGGCAGGAAGGCACACGATGGCCGAGACCCATGTGCTGTTCGTCGAGGACGACGACGTCATCCGTGAAGCCACCCAGCTCGCACTGGAGCGGGACGGCTTCATGGTGACCGCCATGCCCGACGGGCTGTCCGGGCTCGAGGCGTTCCGGGCGGACCGGCCCGACATCGCGCTGCTCGACGTGATGCTGCCGGGCATGGACGGCGTCAGCCTGTGCCGCCGGATCCGTGACGAGTCGACCGTGCCCGTGATCATGCTGTCCGCGCGCGCCGACTCCATCGACGTCGTCCTGGGGCTGGAGGCCGGTGCCGACGACTATGTGACCAAGCCCTTCGACGGTGCCGTGCTCGTGGCCCGGATACGTGCCGTACTGCGCCGTTTCGGGCACGCCGGCGGCCCTGCGGGCGGTGACGCGGGGCGCGCGGACGCGCCCGTGGGCGGGGTGCTGGTCTTCGGCGACCTGGAGGTCGACACCGAGGGCATGGAGGTCCGCAAGGGCGGTGCGCCGGTCGGGCTGACCCCGACGGAGATGCGTCTGCTGCTGGAGTTCTCGTCCGCGCCGGGCACGGTCCTGTCCCGGGACAAGCTCCTGGAGCGGGTCTGGGACTACGGCTGGGGCGGCGACACCCGGGTGGTGGACGTCCATGTCCAGCGGCTGCGCACCAAGATCGGCCAGGACCGGATCGAGACGGTCCGCGGCTTCGGCTACAAGCTCAAGGGATGAAGCGGGTCAGCGGGATGAAGCAGGTCAGCCGGTGAAGCGGGGCAGCAGGTGAGGCCGCTCGCCCTCCGTACGGGGGTCCGCTGGAAGATCGCCGTCGCCATCGCGGCCGTGGGCGCGCTGATCGCGGTCACCCTCAGCCTCGTCGTCCACAACTCGGCGCGGGTCTCGATGCTCGACAACGCGCGCGAGGTGCAGATGGAGCGGCTCCTCTTCGCACAGCGGATGTACGAGGGCTCCAAGCCGAAGGAGCCCCGCTTCGGCACCAAGATCAACGACCCGATGCTGCCGCCGCAGCTGGATCAGCTCATGCGGGACAACCGGCGCGGTACGTACGTCCAGGAGCACCGCCACGGCGGTCCGCCGGACGTGTGGGCGGCGGTGCCGCTGGCCAACGGGGACGTGCTGTCGCTGCACATCCCGTTCGCCGACCGCTCCACGGCGATCATGAAGGATCTCGACCGGGCCCTGGTCATCGGCTCGGTGTCGGTGGTGTTCGGCGGCTGCGCGCTCGGCGTGCTCATCGGCGGCCAGCTCTCGCGCCGGCTGCGGAAGGCCGCCGCCGCGGCGGGCAAGGTCGCGCAGGGCAACACGGACGTACGGGTCCGCAAGGCGATCGGCGGATTCGTCCGCGACGAGACCGACGAGCTGGCGCGCGCGGTGGACGCCCTGACCGACGCCCTTCAGGAGCGGATCGAGGCGGAGCGCCGGGTCACCGCCGACATCGCGCACGAGCTGCGGACCCCGGTGACCGGTCTGCTCACGGCGGCGGAGCTGCTGCCGCCGGGGCGCCCCAGTGAGCTCGTACGGGACCGGGCGCAGGCCATGCGGACGCTGGTCGAGGACGTGCTGGAGGTGGCCCGGCTCGACAGCGCGTCGGAGCGGGCCGAGCTCCAGGAGATCTCGCTCGGCGAGTTCGTGGAGCGGCGGGTGCGGGCGCTCGACCCGGACGCGGTCGTGCACGTCGTCCACGAGTCCTGGGTGAACACCGACCCGCGCCGGCTGGAGCGGATCCTGGGCAACCTCCTCGCGAACGCGGCCAAGCACGGCAAGCCGCCGGTGGAGGTGACGGTCGAGGGCCGGGTCGTACGGGTCCGGGACCACGGCCCCGGTTTCCCCGAGGCGCTGCTCCGCGAGGGCCCCAGCCGCTTCCGTACCGGCGCGAGCGACCGGGCGGGCCAGGGCCACGGGCTGGGGCTGACGATCGCGGCGGGGCAGGCGCGGGTCCTCGGGGCCCGGCTGACGTTCCGCAACGCGGCGCCCGAGGGCACGCCGGAGGGGGCGGGCGGGTCGATCGCGGTGCTCTGGCTCCCGGACCACGCTCCGACGAACACCGGCAGCTTCCCGATGATCAAGTTCGCGGAGTAGGACGCCGTACGTTCGCGGAGTGGGACTGCGTACGTTCGCGGAGTAGGACTGCGTACGTTCGCGGAGTAGGACGCCGTACGTGAGAGGGCCCCGGCACACCTGGTGTGTGCCGGGGCCCTCTCGGGTACGAGCGCGGGTCAGACGGTCTCGGCGACCTTCGGCGCCTCGTCCGCGGCCTGCGGCTTCGCCTCGGGTCCGGCGCCTCGCAGCGCCACCTCCTTGACGAGGAAGGCGAGCACGAAGCCGATGACGGCGACCGCCGAGGCGACCAGGAAGGCCGAGTGCGTGCCGGCGGCGACCGCGTGCTGGTACGCCTCGCGCAGCGCCTCGGGCAGCTTCGCCAGGGAGGCCGCGTCGAGCTGGGCGGACTGCTGGGTCAGTTCCGAGCCGCCGCGCGTCGCCATCTCGTCCTGGACGCGGCTCGTGAAGAGCGCGCCCATGATCGCGACGCCGAAGGAGGAGCCGAGGGTACGGAAGAGGGTCGTCGAGCTGGACGCGACACCCATGTCCTTCATCTCGACGCTGTTCTGCGCGACGAGCATCGTGATCTGCATCAGGAAGCCCATGCCTGCGCCGAGCACCGCCATGTAGATCCCGGAGGTGAGGCGGGTGGTGTCGGTGTCCATCTGCGCGAGCAGGAACAGGCCGATCACCATCAGCGCCGTACCGATGATCGGGAAGATCTTGTACTTGCCGCTGTTGGTGGTGATCCGGCCGGAGATCAGCGAGACGACCATCATCGACAGCAGCATCGGCAGGAGCAGCAGGCCGGAGTTGGTGGCCGAGGCGCCCTGCACGGACTGCTGGAAGAGCGGCAGGAAGAGGACCGCGCCGAACATCACGAAGCCGGTGAGGAAGCCGATCACCGACATGAGGGTGAAGTTGCGGCTGCGGAAGATGTGCAGCGGCACGACCGGGTCGGCGGCGCGGGTCTCGGCCCAGAGGAAGGCGGCGAGCGCGGCGACACCGGCGACCGAGAGGCCGACGATGGTCGCGGAGCCCCAGGCGTACTCGGTACCGCCCCAGGTGGTGACCAGGACGATCGCGGTGATGCCGACGGTCAGCAGCGAGGCGCCGAGGAAGTCGATCCGGGTGGAGCGGTCGCGCTCCTTCTTGGGCAGGTGGAGCACGGCGGTGACCATCGCGAGGGCGACGACGCCGAGCGGCAGGTTGATGTAGAAGGACCAGCGCCAGCCCCAGTGGTCGGTGATGGTGCCGCCGACCAGCGGTCCGCCGATCATGGCGAGGGCCATCACGCCGGCCATCATGCCCTGGTACTTGCCGCGTTCACGGGGCGGGATCAGGTCGCCGATGATCGCCATCACGCCGACCATCAGGCCGCCGGCGCCGAGGCCCTGGACGGCACGGAAGCCGATGAGCTGGCCCATGTCCTGGGCCATGCCGCTGAGCGCCGAGCCGATCACGAAGATCACGATCGAGGTGAGGAAGACGCTCTTGCGGCCGAACATGTCGCCGAGCTTGCCCCAGATCGGGGTGGAGGCGGCGGTGGCGAGCGTATAGGCGGTGACGACCCAGGAGAGGTGCTCCAGGCCGCCGAGCTCGCCGACGATCGTCGGCATCGCGGTGCCGATGATCATGTTGTCCAGCATCGCGAGCAGCATCGCGATCATGAGGGCGAGGAGGACGACGCGGACACTGCGTGGCTGCTCGGCCGCTCCCTCCCCGGATGTACTGACTGATTCGGTCGTCGCCATGCTTCCGCTCCCCACAAGCCCTTCGGGCACTTACTTGCCGCCCGGCTAGTTACTACACTGGGGACGGTAGACCCGTAACTAGCCGGTCGTCAAGTAAGTATGAGTGTGTGGGAGCGGACCATGGCCAGAGGCAACACCCGGCAGCGCATCCAGGACGTGGCCCTCGAACTCTTCGCGGAACAGGGTTACGAGAAGACCTCACTGCGCGAGATCGCCGAGCACCTCGACGTCACCAAGGCCGCGCTGTACTACCACTTCAAGACCAAGGAAGACATCATCATCGGCATCTTCCAGGACCTCACCAGGCCCGTGGACGAGCTGATCGCATGGGCGCGCGAGCAGCCGCGCACGCTGGAGGTCAGGGAGGAGATCCTGCGCCGCTACCAGGAATCCCTGATCAGCGCGGCCCCGCTGTTCCGCTTCATGCAGGAGAACCAGGCGGCCGTCCGCGAGCTGAGCATCGGCCTGACCTTCAAGGAGCGGATGATCGAGCTGAGCGGCCTGATCCAGGAGCCGGACTTCGCCGTGATCGACCGGGTGCGCTGCGTGAGCGCGATCTTCACCCTGCACGCGGGGATGTTCTTCATGGACAACGTCGAGGGCGACTCCGAGGAGAAGCGTGAAGCCGTCCTCGAAGTCGCCCTCGATCTGATCACCCAGGCGCACAGCGCGCGGTGATGCGTTCTTCAGGTCAGATGGAGACGCCCATGGAACGCAGGAACGCGGCCGGGTTGAGCGCGGAACCGTAGTTCGGGGTCGTACGGATCTCGAAGTGCAGGTGCGGGCCGGAGGAGTTGCCGGTGTTGCCCGACAGGGCGATCTTCTGGCCGGCGCCGACCTTCTGGCCGATGTGCACGTTGATCTTCGACAGGTGGGCGTACTGCGAGTACTTGCCGTTGGCGTGCTTGACGACGATGGCGTTGCCGTACGCGGGGCCGTCGCCGCCGCCGTTCGGGCCAGCCTTCACGACGGTGCCGGCGCCGGCGGCCTTGACCGGGGTGCCGACCGGGACGGCGAAGTCCTGGCCGGAGTGCTTGTGGGCCCACATGGCGCCGCCCTGGTTGAAGCTGGCGGTCAGGGTGTAGCCACCGACCGGCTTGACCCAGGAGGGGGCCTTCTTGGCGGCGACCGGGGCGGCCTTCGCGGCCTTGGCGACGGCAACCTTCTTGGCGGCGGCCTGCTTGGCGACGGCGGCCTTCACGGCGGCCTGGGCCTGGGCATCGGCCTGCGCGGCGACGGCAGTGGACGCACCGGTCGCGGCAGTCGCGATGGTGGCGGCCTTGCCCTCGGCGGCGAAGGCGGACCCTGCTCCGGCCACCAGCGACGCTCCCAGGCCGGCGGTGGCAAGGGCGACGGCGGTGATACGGGCGGGGTTCATGACGCGCTTCGACATACGGGGGAAAACCTCCGGACAGAACGGGACCCGACGCGATCGCTGCGCCGGGCGGGCTGTTGCTCATCCTTGGTAACCCGCACACCCATCCGGCGTAAAACACCCCATCTACGACATTGCGTCGTAGCGATCTCCTGGGGTGTTCGGGTCTTGACGACCCGGGACACCCCTGCCTGAAATCGGACAAAGCGGCACAAGAGAAGCGGTTTATGCGCACGTCGGACCTGCCCGTATCGGACCGACAGGCCGCTTCTCGTACGGTTCGCGTCCCCTCGGGACCAAAGTCCCGGCGGCCAAGCCCTGAACGTCCCGAATCGACAGCAAACGCCATCACTATTCCGGTTAGTACCCCTCGAAACGCCTGTGCGCCTTGTCACGGCGCGCCCGCCCCCATTGCGACCTGGGTCACGCAACCAGGACCTTTTCGATCACGTCCCGCACTACGCTGACGGCACGGTTTGAAGAGCACGGCTGCTTCGGGGGACGCACGTGGATCCAGCACTCATCGGGATGCGACTCGCGTCCTCCACGATCGGCCCCTTGGTCAAGAAACTGCTGGTCAAGGACGGTCCCGGGGCCGGCGTCACCGGCGCCCGCAAGCCGATCCGGCTCTCCCGGCTCGTCTCCTTCCGCGGCGAGCAGCGCACGCTGACGGACAAGGACGTCCGCAAACTGGCCGCGACCCTCGTCGAACGCGCCCGCACGGGCCCGGGCGAGCCCCCGTTCCCCGCCGACGAGGCCGAGGCGCTCACCGACACCCTGACCGCGACGCTCCTCGCCCTCGGAGACCTCGACATGGACGACGTCCAGGCGGTCCACCTCGGCGCCCCGGCCCTCGCCCGCAGCCTGCGCGCGGCGGCCCCGGCCCCGGACGGCCTGTCGACGGACTCCGTCCACTTCCTCGGCTCGCTCACCGAGTGGGCCTGCCTGCACATCCTGGAGTTCTTCACCCAGCGGTCCACGTTCGTCGCCCGCACGCTCGTGGAGCAGACCCGCGGCCAGCAGGAGCTGACCGCCAAGGTCGACGAGGTGATTCGCCGGACGCCACGGGTGGACGCACGGGACGCGGAGTTCGAGCGGCGCTACCTGGCATACGTGGCGAAGAAGCACGGCAGCCTCACGATCTACGGGGTGGACCTGCGGGACGCGCCGGAGAAGTGGCCGCTGGATGTGGCGTACCTGTCGCTGGAAGCGACGGGGACGGGCGCGTGGCTCGCGGCGGGGAGCGGGGCCGGAACGTGGCTCGCGGAGCCGGACGGGAGCGGAGCGACGGACGAGGCGGAGAACGAGCGGGCGCGCCGGGCGCCGAGCACGGTGGCAGGCCAGGGTGCGGGCGAGGAAGACCCCGCAACCACCTGGACCTCCTTCCGCTCCGGCACGGCGACGGCCATCCACCGCGGCGACCTCCTCGGCGGCCGCGCCGACCTCGCGCTCGCCCGGCACGACAAGGTGCTCCTGCGCGGCACGGCCGGCTCCGGGAAGACGACGCTCGTCCAGTGGCTGGCCGTCTCGGCCAGCCACGAGGACCTCGCGGACGACATGGCGTACCTCCGCGGCCGGATCCCCTTCGTCCTTCCCCTCCGTACCCTCACCCGCCACGGCGAGCGGCTCCCCGCCCCCGACCGCTTCCTCTCCGCCGTCGACTGCCCGCTCTCCCCTCCCGACGGCTGGGCCGACCGCGTCCTCGCCACCGGACGCGGCCTGGTCCTGGTCGACGGCATCGACGAGATCCCCGACGCCGAGCGCGACCGCGCCCGCCGCTGGGTCCGCGACCTCCTCGACTCGTACGACGGCAACCGCTGGCTCGTGACCTCCCGCCCCACCGCCGTACGCGACGACTGGCTGGCCTCGGACGGCTTCACCGAGCTCAGCCTCGCCCCGATGTCCGCCGCCGAGGTCGGCACCTTCGTCCGCCGCTGGCACAAGGCCGCGGGGCCGGAGGCCGCACCGTACGAGCAGCCGCTCCTCGACGCCCTGCGGACCACCTCCGACGTCGCCCAGCTCGCCACCAACCCCCTGATGTGCGGTCTGATCTGCGCCCTGCACCGAGGCCGCCGTGGCTTCCTGCCGCGCGGCCGCAAGGCGCTGTACGACGCGGCGCTCTCGATGCTGCTCTCGCGCCGGGACCGCGAGCGGGACATGGGCACGCCGTACGGGATCGAGCTGGGCGAGGCCCCGCAGATCCAGCTGATCCAGCGGATCGCGTACTGGCTGACGCTCAACGGCCGTACGACGATGGACCGTTCACACGCCGAGTCGGTCGTACGGGAGGCGGTGCCGGCGATCACGGAGGCGGCCGGGTACGACCCCGGCGCGGTCTTCACGCACCTGCTCCACCGAAGCGGCCTGCTGCGCGAACCGACCGCGGACACCGTCGACTTCGTCCACCGCACCTTCCAGGACTACCTGGCGGCGAAGGCCCTGGTCGACCGCTGGGACATCGGCGTCCTCGGCCGGCACGCGGCGGACGACCAGTGGGAGGACGTCATCCGCATGGCCGTCGGCCACGCGCGCCCGCGCGAATGCGCGGAGATCTTCGAGGAGTTGCTGAAGGCGGCGGACGCGGAGGTGGCGCGGCGCACGCACCTGCGCATCCTGGTCGTGGCGGCTACGGCGCTGGACCACGCGACGGAAGTGGCCCCGGAGATCCGGGAACGGATCCTGGCCCGGACGGGCGAGGTGATTCCGCCGCGCGACGCGGAGGAGGCGCGGGAGCTGGCGTCGGTGGGACGCACCGTTCTGGACCTGCTGCCCGGGCCGGAGAGCCTCGGCGACCAGGAGGCGCAGATGGCCGTGGTGACCGCCTCCCACATCGCGGCGGACGCCGCCCTGCCCTACCTCGCCCGGTTCGCCGACCACCCGGACATGCTGATCCGCTCCCAACTCATGTGGGCCTGGCGCCGGTTCGACACGCGTGCGTACGCAGAAGAGATCATCACCCGCCTCGACGCGACAGATCTGTTCTTCACCATCGGCTCCGACGAGCAGGCCGGTGAGCTCGTACGACTGGGGCTACGGCCCTCGGCCCTCGACCTCCGCCCGAGCCTCTCGGACCGAGGGCTGGCGGCGCTCGCCCCGTTGTTGGCCGAGACCCAGGCCCTCAACGTCGCCCAGTGGGACTCGTGGTCGGCCGAGACCTGCCTCAGATCCGACAGCGTGAACAGTCTCATCGCCTCCGCCGCCCCGATCGAGGGATTCGGCTCGCTCGCCCGCCTCCCGGAACTGCGGGTGATCATTCTTCGGCAGGCCCCCTGGCTGACCGCAGAGGACTGGCGCGGGATCGCGTCGCTCACCAGCGCGCGCAGCCTCCACATCCGGTCCTCGGCTCTCCTTGAGGTCCCCGACCTCCTCCGTCTGCCGCAGATCGACCTGCTGACGCTGTTCCTGGCCGAAACCGACGCACCCTTGGGCAAGGTGGCCGAGGTCTTCCCCGGCCTTCGGCGGCTCTCCCTGCGGCAGGGCCCGCGCGGCAGGGAACAGGACCTGGCTCCTTTGGCCGGCCTGAAGCACTTGGCCCTCATCAGCGGGGCGGGCCTCGGCTTCACCGGCACGGAGCATCTGGCCCCCGGCACCCGAATCGTCACATGACCTGACCGGACCCGCCCTCCCCCGGTACGTTCGCGATCATGACCGACATCGAGCTCGCCGACGCCATCGAGTCCGTGCGCGATCAACTCGTCGACGCCGCCACCCGCGCCACCGGAAAGCCCGTCGCCTTCGAAGTGGGGGACATCGAGATGGAGTTCACGATCGAACTCCGCAAGGAGGTGAAGGGCGGGGCCAAGGTCAAGGCATGGGTCGTCGAGGCCGGGGCCGACGCCTCCCGTACCCGGGGCGAGACCCATCGCGTCTGCTTCACCCTCAAGCCCCGCAACGCCGCGACGAACGGGCCCTGGCTGGTCGGCAACGACGAGCCGGGCGACACCTCCGGGTTCGGTGACTGATGGGGCTTGCGCCCGGCCGACGCGCGGTCGCCGTCCACTCCCAGCACTCCGGACGGCAGGGCAGCGGCGTGCTGCTCACGGACGACACCGTCCTCACCTGCGCCCATGTACTGGAAGCCGGCTACTCGGCCTGGGTGTCCGTGCCCGGTCTGCGCGACCGGGTCCTGTGCCGGGTGATCTGGGCCGACCCGCAGCTCGACGCCGCGCTCCTCCAGGCGCCGGAGAGCCTCGTCGCCGGACTCGTCACCACCCTGGTGAACGCGACCACTGTCAGGCTCGCCGAGGTCGCCACCGAACGCCCCCTGCCCGACTGCGAGATCGTCGGCTTTCCGCACATCCAGCGCTACGAAGAGGGGCGCAGGCTGGAGTGCGACCAGTACACGGGCACGGTCCTGCCCCTCGCCGGTCTGATCCGCCGCACCATGGTCCTCGAACTGGACCGGCCCCCGGCCGCCGAACGCGCCGACGGCGGCTCCCCCCTCGCGGGCCTCTCCGGTGCACCGGTGTTCGCCGGCAGCGGGCTGCTGGGGATCGTCAAGGGAATCCCGCGCGGCCGCGGCCACCTGCGGGTGGAGTGCGTGCCCTTGGCCGCGATCGTCGCCGGGGACGGATTCAGGGGCGCCTACGTCAAGGCGACCGGCAGCCTCCCGCCCGAGCCGGCCGCCCAGACGCGCCACACCACGGTCGACTCCTCCCATGAGCAGGAGTACGCCGAAGCCCTCGGTGCCGCGTACCGTCGCACCAAGGTCTTCGGGCTGGACGAGCTCAACCGCCGGGCCTCCGAGTGGGACCTCGACACCGCCTATCTGTCCCTGGAGGCCACCTCCAGGGAGCCCGGGTCCACCCCCGTCCCCCACCGCATCGACGAACTCCTCGCCTCACGCCCCCGCGTCCTCCTGCGCGGCGACGCCGGCGCCGGCAAGACCACCCTGGTCTGGTGGCTCGCCGCCCATGCCGCCGCCGGCACCCTCGGCCCCCGACTCGCCGACCTGAACGGCCTCGTGCCCTTCGTCGTCCCGCTCCGCACCCTCCGGGCCCGTGGTTCCGGGTTCCCCTCCCCCGCCGAACTCCCCGGCGTCGCGGGCCTGATGGTCGACCCGGCACCCGACGGCTGGGCGGGCCGGGTGCTGTCCGGGGGCCGGGCGCTGCTGCTCGTCGACGGTCTCGACGAGGTGTCCCAGGAGGACCGGGAGGCCGCCTACGCCTGGCTCTCGGGGCTCCTCGCCCGTTTCCCCCGTACCCGCTGCGTGGCGACCGTCCGGCCGCTCGCGGTGGAGCCGGAGTGGCTGGCCTCCGAGGGCTTCGAGGAGCTGACCCTCCTGCCCATGCGGGACCAGGACATCCAGGCGTTCGTCACCGCCTGGCACGACGCGGCCGGCCTCGGCGGCGAGGACCCCGAGGTCCTCAAGGGCCTCGAACAGGACCTGCTCCAGCAGTTCCGCCACAATCCGACCCTGTCCGACCTCGCCCGCACCCCGCTCCTCTGCGCGGTGACCTGCGCCCTGCACCGGTTACGAGAGGGGTTCCTGCCCGAGACCCGCTGGGCGCTGTATCAGTCGGCGCTCCAGATGCTCCTCGGC
The DNA here is from genome assembly GCF_042794475.1 of Streptomyces sp. NPDC056527. Classification (NCBI taxonomy): domain Bacteria; kingdom Bacillati; phylum Actinomycetota; class Actinomycetes; order Kitasatosporales; family Streptomycetaceae; genus Streptomyces; species Streptomyces sp. NPDC056527. Next base: position 1,312 of record NZ_JBHTTQ010000135.1, on the reverse strand, counting down.
GCCCGCGACGACCGGCGCCGGATCGACGCCCCCGACGGCATCCGGATGTCGGTGGAGGAGCACCAGCAGCTCCTCCAGCGCCTGGCGGCCTGGCTGGTCCGGGGCGGTCAGACGGAGTTCACCCGCGATCAGGCCCTGCACCAGCTCAACCGCGCGCTGCCGGGGATGCCGAGGGTCGCCGGGCAGGGCACACCCGAGGAGGTCCTCACCCACCTCCTCAACCGCAGCGGCCTCCTCCAGGAGCGGAGGGACGGCGTCTTCCAGTTCGCGCACCGCACCTTCCAGGACTTCCTGGCGGCGAAGGAGTTCGTGGAGGACGACCTCGTACCGGAGCTCCTGCGCCACGCACGGGAGCAGCAGTGGCACGACGTCCTCCTCCTGGCGGCCGGCCACTGCTCCCGCCGGGAACTGCCCGTCCTCGTCGAGGGCCTCCTCGCCGCGGGCTCCGCGAGCCGGAAGTGGGACCTGAAGACCACCTTGTACGTCCTGGCGGCGCTGTGCGCCCAGCACGCGGCATGGCTGTCCGAGCCCCTCCATCACCGGGTACGGAACGCGGTGGCGTCGGTGCTGCCGCCGCGCAGCCCCGAGCAGGTGGGGCAGCTGGCCCGGCTGGGCCCGTACGTCCTGCCGCTGCTGCCCGGCCCCCACGAGGACGGCCGCTTCGACGAGCACGTGATCGAGGTGATCTGCGCGATCGGCGGCGCGGAGGCCATCCCGTACGCCCGTGCATTCGTGGCTGCGCACGCCGCCCACCGGCTGGCCTTCCGCTGGCGCTCCTTTCCCCCCGCCGCGTACGCCCGAGAGGTCCTGGCGCGTCTCGACCTCGGTAAGACGACGCCTCTGCTCGTCTCGTCCCGGGGCGAACTGGCGCAGCTGAGCCTGCTCGGCCCGGTCGCCCACCTGTGCTTCATGGGCGACTTCACCGGCGCCGAACTCTCCCGGGCCATGGCAGGGGCGCGCCCCTACAAGGTCGAGATCGTCGACAACCCCACGCTGGACGACATGGAGTGGCTCCGCGACTGCGGCGCGACGCTCACCCGTCTGACCCTCCAGGACTGCACCGGGGTGACCGGTCTCGTCCCGCTCACCGAGCTGGCGGGGCTGGAGGTGATCCGGCTGCGGGACACGCCCCTGCGGCCCGACGACGTACGGGCCCTCGCCGGTATGCCCGGGCTACGGATCCTCAGCCTCCAGACGACCCAGGTGGAGGCGCTCGACCGTCTCGACCTGGCGGCCCTGCGCGCCCACCCCCACCTCGACCTGCGCACCACCTGAGGCACGAAAAGGGGCGGCCCCGGACTCTTCCGAGTCC
>NZ_JBHTTQ010000134.1:0-16287 GCF_042794475.1 Streptomyces sp. NPDC056527 | reverse complement strand
CCTCCCGGTGGGGAGCGGGGGCCGGGCGGGCACGACCCACCCACCTGTCCGCACCCGAACGCCCACCACGAGGGACGGGGCCTTGTCCAGGCCCTGTCCCTCGTTCGGGTTACATGATCCCGCCCAACGGACAAACCCCCAGAACCCCCGACAGGCTCGTGCCCATGCGTGCCTCACCCCCATCCCTCGCCGGAGGCGAGACCGGCCCCGACGCCCTGCGCCCCCTCCTGGACACCGTCCTCGACGCCCTGCGCGAAGGCGCCCACGCACGCGGCGGGCCGATCCCGGCCGGTGGGCCGGACGCGGTCACCGCCCGGGTGCGGGAGGCACTGGGGGAGGCCCTCCCCGAGGCCGGCACCGACCCCACCACCACCCTCCACGCCCTCGTCCGCGCCCTGGCGGAAGGCGCCGCAGACCCCGCCCATCCCCTCTGCGCCGCCCACCTCCACACCCCGCCCCTCGCGCTCGCCGCCGCCGCAGACCTCGCCGCCTCCGCGCTCAACCCCTCCATGGACTCCTGGGACCAGGCCCCCGCCGCCTCCGCCCTGGAGGCGGCGGTCACCGAGGCCCTCGCCAAGGCCGCGTACCCCACCGCGCCCCGCCCCGACGCCCTCGTCACCACCGGCGGCACCGAGTCCAACCAGCTCGCCCTCCTCCTCGCCCGCGAGCGCCACGGCCCCGGCCACCCCCTCCAGGTCGTCGTCGGCGCCGACGCCCACCACTCCTTCCACCGCGCCGCCTGGCTCCTCGGCCTGCCCGAACCGGTGACCGTGCCCACCCCGAACGGCACCCTCGACCCCGTCGCCCTCGACGAGGCGCTCACCGACCTCCACGGCCCCCTCCTCGTCGCCGCGACCGCCGGGACGACCGACACCGGCCGCATCGACCCGCTCCCCGAGATCGCCACGCTCTGCGAGGCCCACCACGCCGACCTCCACGTCGACGCGGCCTACGGCGGAGCCGCGCTCTTCAGCGACACCCACCGCCCTCTCCTCGCCGGCCTCGACCGCGCCCGCTCCGTCACGCTCGACCTGCACAAACTCGGCTGGCAGCCGGTCGCCGCCGGACTCCTCGCCGTCCGCGACGCGGCCGACCTCGCCGTCCTCACCCACACGGCCGACTACCTCAACGCCGACGACGACACCGAGGCCGGCCTCCCCGACCTCCTCGGCCGCTCCCTGCGCACCACCCGCCGCCCCGACATCCTCAAGATCGCCGTCACGCTGCGCGCCCTCGGCCGTGGCGGACTCGGCGAGCTCGTCGACCGGGTCCACGCGCTCGCCCAGCACCTCGCCGATCAGGTCGAGAAGGCCCCCGGTCTGGAGCTGTACGAGCGTCCGACGCTGACGACCGTCCTGTTCCGACCGAGGGGCGCCGACGACACCACCGTCGCCGCGATCCGGCGCACCCTCCTCGGCGAAGGCCGCGCCGTCCTCGGCCGGGCCCGCGAGGACGGCCGGCTCTGGCTCAAGGCCACCCTGCTCAACCCCCACGCGACCCCCGCCGACCTCGAAGAGATCCTCACCCTCGTAGAAGCCCTGACGGAAGGCAGCACCGACCGATGACGGCCAGCACCCCCCAGCGAGACCTCGATCAGCCCCATGACCTGGTGGGCATCGGCATCGGCCCCTTCAACCTCTCCCTCGCCGCGCTGGCCCACGGCGTCCCCGGCGGCCTCGCGGCCACCTTCTTCGAGCAGAACCCGGCCTTCCACTGGCACCCCGGCCTGCTGATCGAGGGCGCCACCCTCCAGGTTCCGTTCCTCGCCGACCTGGTGACCCTCGCCGACCCCGCCAGCCCCTGGTCCTTCCTCAGCTATCTGCGCACCCGCGACCGGCTCTTCCCCTTCTACTTCGCGGAGAAGTTCCACATCCAGCGCGCCGAGTACGACGCCTACTGCCGCTGGGTCAGCACCCGCCTCCCCGGACTGCACTTCGGCCACCAGGTCGACGCCGTCCGCTGGAACCCCGAACGCACCCTGTTCGAGGTCGACTTCACCCAGCTCGACACGGAGGGCGAGGCCGAGGCGCTGGGCCGCGCGTACACCAGGAACGTCGTCCTCGGAGTCGGCACCGAGCCGTACGTCCCCGAGCCGCTGAAGCCGCTCGCCGCCGCCCCGAACGTCCCCGTCATCCACTCCGCCGAGTACCTCGACCACCGCGATCGGCTCCTCGCCGCCGAGCACGTCACCGTCATCGGCTCCGGCCAGTCCGGAGCCGAGATCTTCCTCGACCTGCTCAAGGCCCGGCCCGCCGGCGCCGAGAGGATCCACTGGCTGGCACGGACGGAGGCCTTCGCGCCGATGGAGTACTCCAAGCTCGGTCTGGAGCACTTCACCCCCGACTACACCCGCTACTTCCACTCCCTGCCCGAGTCCGTGCGCAACGAACTCGCCCCCCGCCAGTGGCAGTTGCACAAGGGCATCGACGCCGACACCATCGCCGCCATCCACGAGGAGCTCTACCGGCGCACCCTGCACGGCGGCTGGCCGGACGCCGTCCTCACCCCCGGCGTCCAGGTCCGCACCGCCGGCCGGGTCGCCACCACCAAGGTGGAACTGCATCTGGAGCACATCCAGGAAGGCACCCGCTCCCGCCTCACCACCGACGCCGTCGTCCTCGCCACCGGCTACAAGGAGCGCCCGCTCGACCGGATGCTCGCCGGACTCGACCCGTACACACGGCACGACTCGGCCGGGCGGCCGAGGATCGACAGCGAGTTCCGGATCGTCCTCGACGACTCCGTGACCGGCTCCGTCTACGTCCAGAACGCCGAGAAGCACACCCATGGCGTCGGCGCCCCCGACCTCGGGCTCGCCGCCTGGCGCAGCGCCACCATCCTCAACTCGGTCACCGGCAAGGAGCCGTACCCGCTGCCGCGCCGCACCGCCTTCACCAGCTTCGGCCTGGAACGGCGAGAGGCGCCACGCGTCCCGGCCCAGGGCCAGGCGTTGACGCCTCTCACACAGAGCTGAGCCGCGGGGCTCAGAACACCGGCACACCGTCCCGGGTCAGCTTCCAGTCCACCGACGCGAACTGGCCCGGATCGATCGACCCCTTCGCCTTCACCCACTGGATGATGGTGTTGCGGATCTCGTCCGAGTTGGCCCACAGCTGCTTGGCGTTCGCGACGTGAGGGAACGCGCCGCCGCCGCTCGCCCGGTAGTTGTTCACGGCGAGCACGAACTGCGCGGCCGGGTCGATCGGCTTGCCGCCGAAGGACAGGTTCACGATCCGCGAGCCGGCCGGCTTGGCGATGTCGATCTCGTACGTCACGCCGTACACCGCGTCGTAGTTGTAGTCCGGGGTGCCGTCCGCGTTCGTCAGCTTCGCGGTGTCCACGGGAGCGCCCGCCGGCGTCCGGACGTAGTACCGGGCCGAGAACTCCAGGTAGTCCTTGATCTGGGCACCCGTGAGAAGACGGGCCTCCAGGGTGTTCTCGAAGACGTACAGCCCGGCCGCGTCCCTGATGGTGACCTGCCCGGACGGGATCGCCGCCGTACGGGAGAAGCAGGACGCCTGCGAGAGGACCGGCAGGGCCGCGTACTCGCCGCCGGCCAGCGCCGCCTTCACCGTCTCGGCCTGGACGTGGTTGATCAGGTCGATGATCGGCTCGTCCTTCCACGGCGCGTCGGCCGTGGCCATGGTCGCGGTGGAGGTGCCGATGATCTGGTTGACGTACGCCACGACCTTCTTGTGCTCGTCGGAGAGCAGCCCGACGATCTTCGGGTCCTCCTCCACCGTGTTGGAGTTCAGGACCTGGGCTCCGACCTTCTCGACGACCCAGCGGCCCTTCTGCCACACGAGCTCGAAGTCGAAGAGGGTGAGGCGCTGCCCCCACTTCAGCGGCTCGGACAGCACGACGTCCTTGCCGGTCTCCTTGTTCTTCACCCGGTACTCGGGGATCTCGGTGTGGGCATGCCCCACGAGGATCGCGTCGATGCCGGGGACCTGCTCGGCCACGAGCCCGGCCGCGTTCTCGACGTGGGGGAGCTGGTCACCGTACGAGGACGTGCCGCTGGAGCCGCTGTGCGCCGACACGACCACCACGTCCGCGCCCATCGAACGCAGCTTCGGCACCCACTTCGCCGCCTGCTCCTCCAGGCCGGGGAAGACCATCTTGCCGCTGACGTTGGCCTTGTCCCAGATGGCGATGCCCGGGTTGGTGAGGCCGAGTATCGCGACCTTCACGTCCCGGCCGTGCGGGGTCCGCAGCCGGTGCATGCTGTACGGCGGGAACGCCGGCCGCAGCGTCTTCGCGTCGAGCGCGTTGGCGCCGAGCAGCGGGAAGTCGCACTGCTCCTCGAACTTCCGCAGCACCGGGATGCCGTAGTTGAACTCGTGGTTGCCGAGGGCTGCGGCGTCGTAGCCGATGGCGTTCATCGCCTGCGCCATCGGGTGCACGGGACCGCGCCGGGCGGTGATCGGGTCGACCTTGGCGTAGTAGTACGAGAGCTGGGTGCCCTGGATGGTGTCGCCGGCGTCGATGAGGAGCGTGTTGCGCTTCCCCTTCGCCGTGCGCACCTGGTCGACCAGGGTGGAGATCTTCGCGAGGCCGACGTCGTTGTGGGCCTTGTCGTCGAACTCCTTGTCGGTGAAGTAGTCCCAGTTGAAGACGTTTCCGTGCAGGTCGGTGGTGCCCATCACGGTGAAGGAGTACCGCTTGGCCGGCCTCGGACGAGGTCCGTGGGCCTGGGCCGGGGCGGTGGCGACACCCGTGGCGAGGGTGGCTCCGGCTCCGACGGCGACGGAGCTCTCCAGGAACGTCCGGCGGTTCAGCGGCATGTGTTCTCCTTGGTCCAGTGGTGCACAACGCGCGTAGATTCTGGCCCACCCGTCACGTCGGCAACAGAGCTTTCGGGTTACGGAGTGGGAAAGTGTTCGGGACCGCAGCCGTCGCCCGCACGAGGGAGCCAGAAGTGACGACCCCACACCCGACCCCGGAAGCACCCCAGGTGGCCGTCCGCGGAGAGGCCCGACTCGAAGTCGACCCGGAAGTCGCCCGCATCGCCGTGACGGTCAGCGCCCGCGGCACCGACAGGTCGGCGACCCTCGCGGACCTCACCCGGCGCAACGCACTCGCCCTCGATCTCGCGAAGTCCTATGGAGAGGCCGTCGAGAAGCTGGAGACCGGTGCCTTCTCCATCACGCCCGAACCGGGCAAGCATGGCCGCGGCGAGCGGATCCGCGCCTACCAGGGCCGCGTCCTGCTCACCGTCGAACTCTCCGACTTCACCGCCCTCGGGGAACTCACCACCCGCCTCGCCGACCTCGACCTCACCCGCGTCGACGGCCCCTGGTGGGCGCTGCGCCCCGACTCGGCCGCCTACGCCGAAGCTCGCCGCACGGCGGTGGGCGAGGCGGTCCAGCGCGCCCGCGCCTACGCGGCGGCGCTCGGCACCACCCTCGCCGCCCTCCTGGAACTCTCCGACACGGGCCTCGTCCCGCCGCCGGCCGCACTGGGCGGGATGCGCATGGCCTTCGCCGCGGAATCCGCGGACGTCCCCCCGCCCCTCGACCTGGAACCCCAGCGCCAGACGGTCACGGCCGAGGTGACCGCCCGCTTCACCATGCAGCCGCCGGAGCTCTAAGGCCCAGGGGCGGTGCACGCTCCTCGTGTTCCGGTGCGAGGCCGGCAGTTTGCCCGTGTCGAGGGGCGGATAGCTAACCCGTGCGCTTGGCATGACGAAGAAGGCACTGGGGGGAATGATGAGGCCGCTTATCGCTGTGGTGGGCAGCGTGGATCCTGACCGTACCTACGATCCGCCCTTGGCCGATGCGGCGCCGGTGCTGACGGCCTGCGAGGAGATCGGCACAGCGCTGGCGGAAACAGGCTGCGATCTCGTCGTGTACTCCAGCGAGGCCCAGTTCGTGGAGGACCGAGTCGTCACGGGGTACGTGGCGCACGGTGAGGTCCCTCCCGGATCGATCCAGGTCAGACCGCCTTACGGGGAGGCCGAAACGGACTTCCCCATGCTGGCAGAGCGCCCAGAGGTGTTCGACGTGCGCTACGAGGCGGGGGAGAACTGGGAGACCAGCTTCTACCGCTCGCTGCGGGAGGTGGACGGCGTCGTGCTCCTGGGCGGTGGGCGATCCACGTTGATCACCGGCATGGTGTGTCTGGCGTTCGGGGTTCCCGTGGCCACGGTGCCGCGCTTCGGCGGCTCCGGCCGGACCGTGTGGGACACCATGAACCGGACGACTCACCATGCGACCGCGGACGAGGTCTCCGCCATGGGGGCGGAGTGGAGTGCCGGTTCGGCGCTCCGCTTGGTGCAACTCCTGCTTGTGCAAGGGGAGCGGCGCGACGAGCAGCGGCGCGAGGAGTCCCGTTCGCAGCGCCGGGCGGCGTGGCGCAGTGGCTTCGGGATCGCGTTCGGGCTGCTCCTCCTGTGTGTCGGACTGGCGATGATTCCGATCGCCTATGCCCTGAAGGCGAGTGCCTTCGTCAACCTGACCAGTCTCGTCGTCGGAGCGCTTGCCACAGGCACGTCGGGTGCCATTACTCGCAACGCGTTCGACCGAGGCGAACACTGGGCGAGGACGGCGGCGCTGGGCATGTCGGCGGGGGCCGTTTCCTTTCTTCTCTTCGTCTCGGCCCAGCTGGCTGCTTCGCCGGAGATTCTGACGGGAGAAGGAGCCAGGCGCCTGCTCTTCTTCGTGCTCACGGTGGGATTCGTGTCCGGCTTCACGTTCGACGCCCTGTACGGCCGACTCAAGCAGGCCGACCCGCAGGCACAGCCGGCCGTGCCACTGTCGACGAGCCCTCCGCCCGGCGGGGCGAACGGAGGATGACATTGAGCTTGCCCGCTCCCCGGCCCGGCCCCGGCCGACTCAATGTGTTTCTCAGCCACCGGTACCACTCCCCGGCCGAGAACGCGTACTTCTGGCTGCTGCTCAGCTCCGTGGAGGACGTCTCCTTCAGAGTCGACGAGGGCGTTTCCTTCACCAGCCCGGTCAGGCTGGAACGAATGATCAGGGAAGCCGATGGCTTCGTCGGCATCTACCCTTTGGCCGGAAAGCCGAGGGAGGTGTACACGCGGTCGGCACTGCGCCACGCGGCACGGTACTTCAGACTGGAACTGAGCATGGCCGTCCGCGCCCGCAAGCCGGCGATCGTCTTCCATGACCAGCGTCTGGTCCCCGCTCTGAAGATGCCTACGGACGTGCGCCTCGTCGCGTACGACGCACAAGAGCTCGGCACCGAGGATCAATCCTCGCTGCCGACGAGGGCGGCCAATGCCTACCGGGAGTTCATCGCAGACGCCCGCGCCGCCGCGTCACCCGGAGACCCGGGGCGCACGTACCAGCAGCGTCAGGTGGGGCTCGTCATCTCGCCGTCGAACGAGCCGGTGGTGGTGGAGCTGTGTGATCTCCTCCACGAGTACGGATGGGAGCCCGTGAGGCTGCCGTGGCCGCCACGTCTGCACCTCGACTCGATCACGACTCTGCGCCAGTGCGACTGGGCTGTTGTCGACCTCGACGATCCTTCGTCGCGTGTCATGGCGGCCTTCACGCACGGCCAGTCCATCCCGACATTGCCGATCGCTTCGGCTGCCGCGGCCGATGGTTCCACCGAGGGCGTCCCCGACGAGGAGACGCTGTACGGCGACGAGGGCACCGGGCACAGGAAGGCCATCATCCGCTGGACCGGACCGGCGAACCTGAGGCAGTCCTTCGAAGACCACCTGGGAGTCATCGACGAGCAGCCGCGCTACGTCGGAGGCTGGAAGCAGGCAGCCGAATACTTCCGCTCGGCGACCAAGCGCAGTGAACGCGTCTTCCTGAGCTACGCCGCGGAGGACAGTGACCAGGGAGCGGCCTTCTCACGGCTCCTCAACGACAGGTTCCAGCACGTCTTCGACTACCGATCGTCTCAGGCCATCCCGGCCGGAGAGCCATGGATGGAGCACCTCCTCAGCGGACTGGCACGGTCTGCCGTCGGTGTTCTGCTCATGTCCGAGGCGTACCGGTCGAGCAAGTACTGCCTCCTCGAAGCGCGAGAGCTGTACAGAGCGGCAGTCGAGGGCCGGGCGAGACTCGTACCGGTACGCCTGGAGGCGACGTCCGAACTTCCTGATTTCCTGGAAGGGGTGCAGTACCGGGCCCTCTACAAGCGGTCGGCGCAGGACATCGTCGATGAGCTCGTGTCCGAGCTTGCCGGGACGCGGCAGGGTGGATCCGTCACCCGGGGCTCCGATTTCACCCTGTGATCAACTCCTGACGCATGCTCATCGGAGCAGGGATCTGCACACTTAAACACTTGTCAATAACCCTTCACGCAAAGGTTGTTGAACAGTCATGCCCGGCTTCTTCTCTACCCACCGGTAAGCCCTAGGCTCGAACCATGCGCCGAGCAAAGATCGTTTGTACCCTGGGCCCCGCCACCGACACATACGAGCAGATCAAGGCTCTGGTCGAAGCGGGAATGGACGTCGCCCGATTCAACCTCAGCCACGGCGGCTACGCCGAGCACGAGGAGCGCTACCAGCGCGTTCGCAAAGCCTCGGACGAGACCGGCCGCAGCATCGGTGTCCTCGCCGACCTTCAAGGCCCGAAGATCCGCCTCGGCCGCTTCCGTGAAGGCCCCGTACTCCTTGAACGCGGCGACGAATTCACCATCACCGTCGAACCCGTCGAGGGCGACCGCCACATCTGCGGCACCACCTACGACGGCCTCGCCGCCGACGTCACCGCCGGTGAGCGCATCCTCGTCGACGACGGACGCGTCACCCTCGAAGTCACCTCCGTCGACGGACCCCGCGTCCACACCCGCGTCGTCGAAGGCGGAATGGTCTCCGACAACAAGGGCCTCAACCTCCCCGGGGTGGCGGTCTCCGTCCCCGCGCTCTCCGAGAAGGACATCGACGACCTCCGCTGGGCGCTGCGCACCGGAGCCGACATCATCGCCCTCTCCTTCGTCCGCAGCGGCCGCGACATCGAGGACGTCCACCGCGTCATGGACGAGGAAGGCCGCCGCCTCCCCGTCATCGCCAAGATCGAGAAGCCCCAGGCCGTCGAGAACATCGACGACATCGTCGCCGCCTTCGACGGCATCATGGTCGCCCGCGGCGACCTCGGCGTCGAGATGCCCCTCGAACAGGTCCCGATCGTCCAGAAGCGCGCCATCAAGCTCGCCAAGCGCAACGCCAAGCCGGTCATCGTCGCCACCCAGATGCTCGACTCGATGATCGACAACTCCCGCCCGACGCGTGCCGAGGCGAGCGACGTGGCGAACGCCGTCATCGACGGCACCGACGCCGTGATGCTCTCCGGCGAGACCAGCGTCGGCAAGTACCCCATCGAGACCGTCCGCACCATGGGCCGGATCGTCGAGGCCGCCGAGGAGGACGTGCTCGCCAAGGGCCTCCCGCCGCTGACCGAGCGGAACAAGCCCCGTACGCAGGGCGGAGCCGTCGCCCGCGCCGCCGCCGAGATGGGCGACTTCCTCGGCGCCAAGTTCCTCGTCGCCTTCACCCAGTCCGGCGACACCGTCAAGCGCCTCTCCCGCTACCGCTCGCCCATCCCGCTGCTGGCCTTCACGCCCGACCCGGCCACCCGCTCCCAGCTCAACCTCACCTGGGGCGTCGAGACCTTCCTCGGCCCGCACGTCGACTCCACCGACGCCATGGTCGCCCAGGTCGACGAAGAGCTCCTGCGGATCGGGCGCTGCCGGAAGGGCGACGTCGTCGTCATCACCGCCGGCTCCCCGCCCGGCGTCCCCGGCTCCACCAACCTCGTCCGTGTCCACCACATCGGCGAGGACGACAGCCCGAAGGAGTGACCACGGCGGCCCCGTCGCGCCACGACCCCCCTGTCGTGCCGCGAAGGTGACGCCATGTCACACCACCTCAGCGGACCCCACCTGCGCTCCCCGATGGACGACGCCCGCCTGGACCTGACCGACCTCTTCGCCTTCACGGTCCCCGGCGGGCGCACCGCGCTCATCATGAACGTCAACCCGATCGCGCCCACCGGGGGCACCGCGTTCCACCCCGACGCGGTCTACCGCATCAACGTCGACACCGACGGCGACAACCAGGCCGACATCGCCTTCAGCTTCACCTTCTCCGACCCCGCGGAGGACGGCGAGCAGACCCTCACCCTCCACCGCGCCACCGGCGCCGAGGCCCGCGCCCACGAAGCCACCGGCACCCCGATCTTCACCGACGTCCCCGTCTCCTTCGGCCGCGAACTCTCCGTCACCGAAGCCGACGGCTACAAGGTCTCCGCCGGACTGCGCAGCGACCCCTTCTTCGCCGACCTCGACGGCATCGTCGCCGACTTCAACTGGACCGGCACCGACTGGGGCGCCGACAAGAACGTCTTCGGCATCGCCCTCGAAGTCCCCGACGCCGCACTCGGCGACAACCCCGAGATCGGAGTCTGGGCCCGCGTCAGCCTCCACGCCGACGGCGAACTGAAGTCCGTCGACCGAGGCGCCCACCCCTCCCTCACGGCGTACTTCAACGCCGAGGAGGTCAAGGACGCCTACAACGAGGGGGAACCGGCCGACGACGTGGCGACGTACCTCGAACCCTGGAAGGCGGCCCTCGCCCACACCGGCGGCTACGCCCCGGACGCGGCGGAAGAGGCGCTGCGGACCGTCCTTCCCGACGTCCTGCGCTACGACCGCACCAAGCCCGCCGCCTACCCCAACGGCCGCACGCTCACGGACGACGTCACATCGGCCCGGCTGGCGATGGTCTCCAACGGCAAGGTCACCTCGGACCACATCGGCCCCCACGCGGACCTGTTGCCGCACTTCCCCTACCTGGGAACGCCGCACTGAGTCGGTCGCGGTTCGGCCGGCACGGTCACCGGGTCGGCCGAAGATCGTCGGCGGAAAGTTCGAACCTTTAAATCGAAGGTAGAGTGCCCCGGGTGGGATTCGAACCCACGCTGGATGGTGTTTGAGACCACTGCCTCTACCGCTGGGCTACCGGGGCATCCTTCAGAACGAAGATCGGCGGTCACCCGCCGTGCCCCCACCTTACAGGAGGTGGGTAGGCTCTTGGGGAGCTGTATCCGCCTTGGAAGAGGCCTTGAACGAGGAGCCCCCGTGACCGCCCCCGAGTCGCCCCAGCCCGCCGACGACGCCGACGCGTCGCACGTCCCGCCGCTGACGACCCGTGTCGTCATCGCCGAGGACGAGGCCCTCATCCGCCTCGATCTCAAAGAGATGCTCGAAGAAGAGGGCTACTCTGTCGTCGGCGAGGCCGGCGACGGTGCCCGGGCCGTCGAGCTCGCGCGGGAGCACCGCCCCGACCTCGTCATCCTCGATGTGAAGATGCCCGTCCTGGACGGCATCTCCGCCGCCGAGAAGATCGCCGGGGAGTCCATCGCCCCCGTCCTGATGCTCACCGCCTTCTCGCAGCGCGACCTCGTCGAGCGGGCGCGGGACGCCGGCGCCATGGCGTACCTCGTGAAGCCGTTCAGCAAGAGCGACGTCGTGCCGGCGATCGAGATGGCCGTGTCCCGGTTCGCGGAGCTGCGCGCGCTGGAGCAGGAGGTCGCCGACCTCTCGCAGCGGCTGGAGACCCGCAAGCTCGTCGACCGGGCGAAGAGCATCCTGCAGACGCAGTACGGCCTCACCGAGCCCGCCGCGTTCCGGTGGATCCAGAAGACCTCCATGGACCGCCGCATGTCGATGCAGCAGGTCGCCGAGGCGGTCATCGAGGACGCCGAGGAGAAGAAGGCCGGGAAGGGTCAGCAGTAACCACGGCCCGCAGACAGGAGAAGGCCCGCCCCACAACGCTGTGGGGCGGGCCTTCTGTCCGTGGGGACGGGTTCTACTCCTCGCCGAGGTAGGTCTTGCGGACCTCGTCGTCGTGGAGCAGGTCCTGGCCGGTGCCGGAGAGCTTGATGGTGCCGACCTCCAGGACGTAGCCGTAGTCCGCGAGGGACAGGGCGGCCTGCGCGTTCTGCTCGATGAGCAGGATGGTCATGCCCTCGGCCTTGAGCGTGGCGATGGTCTCCATGATCTTCTGCATCATGATCGGGGAGAGACCCATCGAAGGCTCGTCGAGCATGAGCAGCTTGGGCTGGGACATCAGCGCCCGGCCCATCGCCAGCATCTGCTGCTCACCACCGGAGAGGGTGCCCGCGGCCTGCTTGCGACGCTCGCCCAGGATCGGGAAGAGGTCGTAGGCGCGCTGGATGTCCTTCTCGATGCCGTCCTTGTCCTTGCGGAGGAAGGCGCCGAGCTGGAGGTTCTCGGCGATGGTCAGCTTCGGGAAGATGTGCCGGCCCTCGGGGGAGTGGGCCATGCCGAGGGAGACCACCTTGTGGGCGGGGATGCCGTTGAGCACCTGGCCGTCGAAGGTGATCTTCCCGCTCGCGGGCTTGATGAGGCCCGAGAGGGTGCGCAGGGTGGTCGTCTTGCCGGCGCCGTTGGTGCCGATGAGGCTGACGACCTGACCGGCCTCGACGGAGAAGGAGATGCCCTTGACGGCCTCGATCTTGCCGTAGGCGACCCTGAGGTCCTCGACCTCGAGAAGAGCGGTCACTTGGAGTCTCCTTCGGTGGTGCTTTCCGCTGCCGGAGCGTCGTCGGCCTCGGGGGCGTCCTCGGCCTCGGCCTCGGGGGCTGCGGGAGCCTCGTCGGCCGCGGCCTCCTCGGCTTCCGCCGCCTCGGCCTCGGCGTGTGCCTCCGCCGCCTCGACCTCCGCGACCTCCTCCGCGCCCGGCGCGCCCTCGAACGGCGTACCGAGGTACGCCGCGACGACGCGCTCGTCGCTCTGGACGACGTCGGAGGTGCCTTCGACGAGCTTCTCGCCCTGGACCAGCACCGCGACGCGGTCGCACAGGTTGAAGATGAACTTCATGTCGTGCTCGATGACCAGGACGGCGATGCCCTTGTCACGGATCGCGAAGACGAGCTCCTCGGTCGTGCGGGTCTCGTTCTGGTTCATGCCGGCCGTCGGCTCGTCGAGGAGCAGCAGACCGGGGTCGCTCGCCAGCGCCCGGGCGATCTCCAGCTTGCGCTGCTCGCCGTAGGGCAGGTTGCGGGCGAGGTGCTCCGCCTTGCTCGCCAGGCCGACGAACTCCAGCAGCTCCATGGCGCGTTCGCGCGAGGCGATCTCCGCCTTCTTGAAGCCCGGACCGCGCAGCAGCGCGGACCAGAGGCCCTCCTTGGTCCGGGTGTGGCGTCCGACGAGGACGTTCTCCAGGACCGTCATGTTGGAGAAGAGACGGATGTTCTGGAAGGTACGGGCGATGCCGGCCTTGGTGACCAGGTGCGGCTTGGGCGGCAGCACGGTCCCCTTGTAGCTGACCTGTCCCTCGGTGGGGATGTACAGACCGGTCAGGCAGTTGAAGAAGGTCGTCTTGCCGGCACCGTTGGGGCCGATGAGTCCGACGATCTCGCCCTCGCGGACGGTCAGGTCCACTCCGCGTACGGCGGTGAGTCCGCCGAAGCGCATGGTGACACCGCTGGCGTCGAGGACGGTGGCGGCGGTGGACGCCGCCGTCGTCGTTTCCGTGGTGGTGGTCGTCATGGCGTTCACGCCCCCGCCTTCGAGGTTCCGACGATGGGGTCGGCGGGGGGCCGCTGCTCCGGTACGTCGATCTTGTCGGCGTTCTCCTCGTGCTCGTGGTACTCGAGCTGCGCGCGCCGGTTGGGGATGAGGCCCTCCGGACGGAAGCGCATCAGCAGGATGAGCGCGAGACCGAACGCGAGGAGCTGGTAGTCCTTCAGGAAGGCCAGCTTCTCGGGGATGAGGAAGAGCAGCGCCGCGCCGAGGAGCGGGCCGCGGATGGTGCCCATGCCGCCGAGGATGACGGCCGCGAGAAGGAACGCGGAGTTCGGGGCGACGGGGCCGGCGAACACGTACATCTCGGGGAGGACCGTGCCCTGGAAGTGGGCCTGGACCGTGCCGGCGACGCCGGCGAGGGTGGCGCCGAGGGCGAAGGCGATGAGCTTGACCCGGAAGCCGTTGATGCCCATGGCGGTCGCCGCGGTCTCGTCCTCGCGGATGGCGACCCAGGCGCGGCCGATACGGGAGTCCTGCGCCCGGCTGAAGACCAGCACGACGAGGACCATCACCAGCAGCATCAGCAGGTAGTAGTTGGCGTACGAGCCGAGTTCCACGCCGAGGATGGTGTGGGTCTCGCCGAAGTCGTAGCCGAAGATGTTCAGCGCCGGGATGTTCGGGATGCCGTTCGGGCCGTTGGTGATCTGCGGACCGTTGTCGCCGTCCATGTTGTTGACGGTGATACGGAAGATCTCACCGAAGCCGAGCGTCACGATGGCGAGGTAGTCACCGTGCAGCCGCAGGGTCGGCGCGCCGATGATGACGCCGAAGACCAGCGAGGCCAGGGCGCCGATGATCATGGCGACCCAGAACGGCAGCTGGATGTCGAACGCGGAGGCGGTCGATCCCGAGACGAGGGCCGCCGTGTAGGCGCCGACGCCGAGGAAGGCGACGTAACCGAGGTCGAGCAGACCCGCCAGACCGACGACGACGTTCAGACCGAGGGCGACCGTGGCGAAGATCAGGATCTGCACCGCGATCACGGTGAACGTGTCGGTGGCCTGCGTGAAGGGGAAGACGGCCGCGGCGGCGAACGCCGCGACGGCGGCGATCTGCTTGTTCTTCGACGCGATGGCCGAGATACGGCTCACCAGACCGGACTTGTTGAGCGCGGCGGCACCGAAGCCCGCGAGGAGCAGGTAGCCGATGAACAGCTCGGGGTACTCGGTCGAGATGCCGTACGTGACGGCGTACATGCCGATCGCGAAGGCGGCGACGATGATCAGGATCTCGGCCCAGGAGGGGATCTCCTTGGGCTTCGCCGGCTTGCGGGAGTCGTCCTTGAGCAGGAACGCCGCCAGCGGGATCAGTACCGCGACGAAGGCCACGTACGCGCCGGGCTCCCAGTGCGCGATGCCGCCGAGCTGCGCCGCGATGGCGATCACGGTGTACCAGGTGGTGCCCAGCGTGCCGAGGGCGAGGAACTGCAGCGCCTTCGTCGAGCCGCCGGGGGTGAGCCAGCCCAGGCCCTTGACGCCGAGCCCGGAGAGGGCGAAGGCGATCAGGAGGAAGCCCGCGACGAGGGTCAGGACCTGGAGGCCGCCCGGGTAGCCGTTGACCGTGAGGTCGCCGGGGAACTCGGTGGTGTAGGTCCAGGCGAGGAAGGTGCTCGCGACGGAGGCGAGGCCGCCGGCCGCGACGATCCAGTGGAGGAGGCCCGGGCTCTTGGCGCCGGCCTGCTCGACGAGACCGGACTCCTGGGGAGCCTCGGGGGTCTTGGTGAGATCGGTCGTCATCGCGATCACGCCCTGTCCGCGGCGCGTTGTCCGAGCAGACCCTGTGGTCTGAACAGGAGCACCAGGATGAGGAGGGAGAACACCCAGATGTCCTTCCAGGCACCGCCGCCGAACTGGGCCATCCCGGGGATGTGCTCGACGTAGGCGATGGAGAGGGTCTCCGCCAGACCGAGCACCACGCCGCCGATCATGGCGCCGTAGATGTTGCCGATGCCACCGAGGACGGCTGCGGTGAAGGCCTTGAGGCCCAGCAGGAAGCCCATCTCGAAGCGGATCTGGCCCTTGTCGAGGCCCTCGGCGACCGCCGCGACCGCGGCGAATGCGGCGCCGATGGCGAAGGCCATCACGATGATGCGGTCGGTGTTGATACCCATCAGCTTCGCGGTGTCCGGGTCCTGCGCCGTGGCCTGCATGGCGCGGCCGCTGCGGCTCTTCGAGACGAAGAGGCCGAGGGCGAGCATGCACATCGGGGCGGCGACGAGGACGAACGTGTCAGCGCGGGAGATCGACAGGCCGTCGAAGATCTCGAAGGGTCCGCCCTTGAACTCGGGGAAGGTGACCTTGCTCTTGGCTCCCGGGTAGAAACCCCAGATGAGCTGCTGGAGCACGATCGACAGACCGATGGCCGTGATCAGGGGGGCGAGCCGGGGCGCGCCGCGCAGGGGACGGTAGGCGAAGCGTTCGGCGGCGGTGGCGACGGCCACGGAGACCACCGCGCCGCCTATCAGCATCACGGGGATCGCGATCACGAGGGCGGTGCCCTCGGGCAGGATCGTGTACGCCGTGAGGGCGCCGAAGCCCCCGATCATGAAGATCTCGCCATGGGCGAAGTTGATGAGCTGGACGATGCCGTAGACCATCGTGTAACCGATGGCGATGAGGCCGTAAAGGGCCCCCAGGGCAAGGCCGTCGGCCAGCTGTTGCGGCAGTTCGTTCACCGCAGGGCCTCCGATGAGCGCGCGTACTGACGGCACTGGGCCGTGCCGACTGAGACGCGCGTCACGAGGGCCGCCCCGGA
>NZ_JBHTTQ010000133.1:0-17646 GCF_042794475.1 Streptomyces sp. NPDC056527 | reverse complement strand
CCCCTTTTAATTTATCCGCCCACCCCCGATATTTACACTATATGAGTCGTGGGCTGCGTCATATGTTTAAAACAGACAGCTACAACCTCGCACCGACGCGAGACGCGCGGCCGGAGATCCGGCCGCGCGTCGTCGTGCCTCCTGCTGTACGGCTCCGGTCACTTGGCTCCGACCGTCGCGACCACCCGCGGTTCGGGGGCGGGCGTGTTCTCGCGCTGGAACAGCGACGCGACCGCGGACACGAGCAGAAGGATCACGGAGAGCCACAGCCCCTTGGCAATGCCGCCCTCGGAGTCGGACAGGATGCCGGAGATCAGCGGACCGACCGCCTGGCCCACGCTGAACGCCACGGTCAGCCACGCGATGCCCGAGGTCCACGCGTGCTGCGGCAGCATCCGACGTGCCAGCACGGTGATGGCGGTGGGACCGGCCATGAATCCCGCGCCGAAGATGACGGCGGAGACGATGGCGGCTGTCGCACCGTCGAAGAGCAGCACCGGCAGGACGCCCACGAGAACGACGACCGACACCAGAGCCGGCGCGCGGCCACCACGGAGCCGACCGATGACGCGGCCCCACACCAGCAGGGTCGCCAGGGCGCTCGCACCACCCAGGACGATGAAGAACCCGGCCGTGCTCCAGGTGCCCATGCCCTGGTCACGCAGGAGCGCGATGACGAAGGTCATGTAGGAGACGTAGCCGGCGCCGAAGAGCACGTACCAGATGAACGCCGGAGTCATCTTGCGGAGGCTCGACGCTCCCTTGGCCGGGCCGGCCGGCGGGGCCGGGGGGACCGCCTTGACCGCCCATGCGGCGGGGCCGACCAGCAGCACGGCGAGCAGGCCCATCAGGAGCCATCCGGCCTGCCAGCCGGAGGCGCCCCAGGCGGTGAGGGCTACGGGAACGACGATGCCCGAGATCACGACGCCGATGCCGACGCCGGCCATGTAGACGCCCACGAGCGCCGCGGACCGCTGCTGACGACCGCCGGTGTGGACCCTGGAAGCCAGGGCCGAGCCGACCACGAAGGTGACGGCGGTGGCCAGGCCACCGATGAAGCGGAGGATCGACAGGGCGATGAAGTCGCTGGTGAGACCCGACGCGAGCAGCGCGAGCGCACTGATGACGATCCCGATCACGAAGCTGCGACCGGCGCCGAGACGTCGCGACCACCAGGCGCCGCTGCCGGCTCCGATGATGTAACCGAGCGCGTTCGCGGTGTTCAGCCCGCCGGCCGCCGCGTACGTCCAGTCCAGCTCGGACCGCATCGACGGCAGGAGGAGTGCGTACGCGAAGCGGGTGAAGCCGAGGGCCACGACCGGGCCGGCCGCCAGACCCAACGCGATCATGTACTCCGAGCGCGGGCGAGCGGTGCTCGCTCCCATGGCTTGCATGGTGTCTTCCTCAAGATTGCGATTGATCTTCGGCACCGCCGGACGACAGCGGGCCGGATCCCTGCCTTCTGTGGCCGGGTATCCCAATCAACCCCGTCGCCGTCCCCCTCCATCACTGGTTTTCGGGACGTGTGGACCTCGTTTCGGGACAACGCCGGCCCCGGAACCGACCGCAGCACAGCCGTCCGAGGCCGGGCGGTTGTTCGGTAAGTGGTGACGGTCGACCGGCTTGGATTGCGGTCCGGGATCGTGCTTGCCGACCGGATCACTCCGTGATGGGCACGCACTCGGCGAGCAGGTCGACGACGTCCCGCCAAGCTCGCTGCGCGTGCTGCGGGTGGTAGCCGACCCCGGGGCGCACGGTGTGGTCGACCGGTGGGTGATGGAAGGCGTGCAAGGCGCCGCCGTAGACCACGAGGCGCCAGTCGACGCCCGCAGCCTGCATCTCGGCGGTGAACGCGTCCCGTTGCGCGGGCGGCATGATCGGGTCTTCCGACCCCACCCCGGCCCACACCGGGCAGTGAATGCGCACCGTCTTGCCTGGTCGGCCCGTGGTCAGTGCGTTGACTGTCGCGATCGCGCGCAGGTCGACGCCGTCGCGCCCGAGTTCCAGCGCGATTGCGCCCCCGGTGCCGTAGCCGACGGCGGCGATCCGGTCCGGGTCGGTCCGCGGCTCGGCGCGGAGCACGTCGAGCGCCGCGTGGCCGATGCCTCGCATCCGGTCGGGGTCGGCGAGCAGCGGCAGGCAACGGGCCAGCATCTCCTCGGGGTCGCCTAAGTAGCGCCCGCCGTGGAGGTCGAAGGCCAGCGCCACGTATCCCAGCTCGGCGAGCGCATCGGCCCGGCGGCGCTCGACGTCGCTGAGCCCCACCCCCTCGGGCCCGACCAGGACCGCGGGCCGGCGGTCGACACCGGCGGGGAGCGCGAGGTGCCCGATCATCGTCAGGCCGTCGGCCGCGTATTCGATCGTGCGCGTTGTAACTGTCGTCATGGGCCTGGACTGTAGTGCTCGTCGAACCCGGTCTGGCTGGTGTTCTGCCGCTGGCAGAAGGCAGGTCTCCGGCGTATTCCGGAACCACCCCGTCGGCGGTTCGGCTGCGCCGTCGAGTCCCGGTTCGCGGCGCGGGCGGCGGCGAGGTCCCGGCACGCCGCCCCTGAGGGTGCGGGCCGGAGAGACCGAGAAGGGGCATCGCCCGTGGGCGATGCCCCTTCGTTCGGGGCCCGGGGCGGGCTACTTGGCCTTGCTGCCCAGGGTGAGGAGGGTCTTCACCGCCTCGCCGGCGGCCTTCTTCTCCGCGTCCGTGTCCGCGAGCGCGTTGATCGACACCGTCACCTGGCGGCTGCCGTCAGCGAGGGTGAACGCGTGGGTCTCGAACCCGGGGGTTCCTCCCACGTGTCCGTACACGGTGCCGAGCGACGGGCTGTCGAACTTCGCGATGCCCAGACCGTACTGGGAACCGTCGTCGAGCGCCTGGGTCGCCTTCATCTCCTTCATGAGGGCGGAGGGCAGCAGCTTCCCGGTCATGAGTGCATTGTAGAAGGTGTTCAGGTCCCGGGTGTCGGAGATCATCGCGCCGGCGGTCCACGACCAGGACGTGGAGTAGTCGGTCGCTTCGGTGAACGTGGAGGTCGGGCCGTCGAGTCGCATGTATCCCTTGGCGTGCGGCCCGTTGATACGGGTCGACTTCTCCGGGAACGAGGTCCTGTGCAGGTCCAGGGGCTCGATGATGCGTTCCCTGATCTCGGCCTTCGCGGAGTTTCCGGTGACCTTCTCTATGAGCATGCCCAACAGGACGTAATTGGTGTTCGAGTAATGCCCGTTGGTTCCGGGAGCGAAGGTCGGCGCGTGTGCGTTGGAGTCCGCGATCAGCTCGTCCGGGGTGTAGGTCTTGAATCGCGTGTCGTAGAACTTACGGAAGTCGGGCCACAGTGTGTCGGTGTAACTGTGGAGGCCGCTGCGGTGGTTGAGAAGCTGCCGCACGGTGACGTTCTCGCCGTTCTTCACCAGGCCGGGCAGATGGCGATCCACCGAATCGTCCAGCTTCACCTTCCCTTCCTCCACCAGCTGGAGCACCACGGTGGAGACGAAGGTCTTGGTCACACTGCCGATGCGGAAAAGACCGTCGTTCCGGGTGGGCTCGTTCTTCTCCAGGTCGGCCTTTCCGCTGTGACCTCGCCAGACACCGTCGGCGTCGCGGACCTCGGCGACGACGCCGGGAGCGCCGGCCTCGGCGATGGCGTCCAGCGCCTTCTGCAGCTGGACGCTGTCGTACTTCTTCTCCTCGTGACCGCCACGGAACTCGCGGGATCCGTCGCCCCGGACGTGCTCTCCCTGTTCCGCGCCGACAGAGGCCGGGGAGGAGCTGTCGGCCATGGCCGGTGCCGCGAGCGGCACGGCGAGGACCGCGGTTGCCAGAGCACCCGTGACAATGGAGGCGTAACGCATGTTGTTCCTTTCGAACGGTTTTCCTGCTTCAAAGCGTGCTCGACGGAATGCGCTGTGACATCGCCCCGAAGGAGCAGCCGGAATGTCGGCCGGAAAGCTGAGGAGATCGCCCTCTCCGTCGAAAGGCTGAGAAAGGAATTCCGGAGGGGACACCGACGGCCCTGAATGCGTCGACCCCACCGGCTGTGCTGCCGATGGGGTCGAGGGGGCTGTGCGTGGTTCGTCAGGTGCCCGTGGCCGGCTGAACGAGGCCGGTGTCGTACGCGAGGATGACGGCCTGGACCCGGTCCCTGAGGTGGTACTTGTCGAGGATGTGGGCGACGTGTGTCTTCACCGTCGCTTCGCTGACCTGGAGTTCCGCGGCGATCTCCGCGTTGGACAGACCGCGTGTGAGCGCGCGGAGCACGTCGAGCTCGCGCGCGGTGAGGGCGTCGAGGCTCCGTGGCACGGTGGTGGTCTCCGCGTCGGCGAGGCGGGCGAAGCGGTCGAGCAGTCGGCGCGTGACACGAGGGGAGATCACCGCGTCCCCCTCCGCCACTGTTCGGATCGCGCCGACGAGGGAGTCCGCCGGGCCGTCCTTGACGAGGAAGCCGCTGGCTCCGGCCCGGAGCGCGTCATGGACGTGCTGGTCGAGGTCGAAGGTGGTGAGGATGATGACCCGGCTCGGCATCCCCGACTCGACGATGCGTCGGGTCGCCTCCACTCCGTCCAGACGGGGCATGCGGATGTCCATCAGCACGACGTCGGGCTGAAGCGTTCGGGTGCTCTCGACGCCCTTCTCCCCGTCTCCGGCCTCGCCGACCACGGCGATGTCGGGCTCGGCTTCGAGAATGAGGCGGAACCCCGTTCTGATCATGGGCTGGTCATCGACCAGCAGCACGCGGATCGCCGTCATGGTGCGCCGTCTCCTTCGGATGTGTCACGCGAGTGAGGCAGCGCGCGGTCCGGGCATGTGACGCCGTCCGGATCGCCGACGGGGGCCGCCTCCTGTCCGGTCGTCTCATGGCCCGGCAGCGGGATCGTCGCGTGCACGCAGTACCCACCGCTGGGACGCTCTCCGGTGTGGAGTGTGCCGCCGACGGCCGCGATCCGCTCCCTCATGCCCACGAGGCCGTGGCCCGCCCCCTTCAGCGTCCGCGCAGGGGTCGTCTCCTCGTGCCCGGGGCGGCGCCCGGCGTCACAGACGTGGAGGACCAGGGACCGGTCACGCTGCCACGTCAGCGTGAGCTTGGCAGAGGTGCGCCCCGCGTGTTTGAGGGTGTTGGTGAAGGCTTCCTGGATCACTCGGTAGACCGCGAGCTCGAAGCCGGCCGGCAGCTCCGGCGGCTCGCCGGTGGCGACGAAGTCGATGTCGAGGCCCGCCGCGCGAACGGAGTCCACGAGCACGGGGATCTGCTCCATCGTGGGCTGCGGCGGCTGCCTGGTGGGGTCGTCGTCCTCTTCGTCGTCGGTTCTCAGCACCAGGAGGAGGCGGCGCAGTTCGGTGACGGCGGCCCGCCCCGTCTCCTCGATGCTCCGGTGCAGTTCGTGCGCCTTCGCTCCGTCGCGGTCCTGCACCCGGTCGGCGGCGATGGTCTGCACGACCATGAGACTGACGTTGTGGGCGACGATGTCGTGCAGCTCACGGGCGATGTGGGCGCGCTCCTGCGCGACGGCGGCCCGCGCGTTGGCCGCCTGTTCGCGTTCCACGGCCGCGGCCCGTTCGAGCGCCTCGGAGGCCATGGTCTTCCGGGCCTGGACGAGACGTCCGAAGGCCCAGGCCACCACCAGCATGACGGTCATCGTCATGGCGGCCGCGGTCCGGTGGTCGGGCACCATGAGGAGCTCGCCGACGAAGAAGGCCGGGACCAGGACGACGAGCATCAGCGCGGCCGTACGGCCGGACGACCGTACGACCGTGACGAACACCGCCACCGCCAGCATCACGAACGACACCCCGATCGAGGTGCCGTGCTCCCCGGCCGGTGGCGGGATGTAGTGGAAGGCCTGGAGGAGGCCGACGGCCAGCGCGACGACCAGTACGACCGGGAGCGGCCACCTGCGGTGCACCGCGAGCGGGACTCCGGACACCAGGACCAGGAGCGCTCTCCACGCGTCGGGGTCGCGCAGGACCGGACCGTCGGGTGCCTGGAGCGGCATGCCCAGGCCGCCGACGACCATCAGCAGGGCCATCACGATGTCGACGACGGCCGGGGGCACACGTCGTCGGGCGATCGAGTCGAGGCCACGAGTCATGGGTTCCACGGTAGGCACCCCCGCGCGCACCACTCCTCCCCCAGGGGCTGGATCACCGTCCCGTACCTCATCCCTTCGATTCTCGTCCTGAAGGCGGAGGTCCGCTCATGCGCACCCGCCGCGGGCGCTGGGCGTCAGCCGAAGGGCTGAGGGGGGCAGGGCTTCTCGTTCCCGCAGCGGAAACGGCCCTTCACCAGCACGGCCGAGGTGACGGCGCGCGGTGCGGCGTGGAATGGAACGACCGGCCCGGCCGCCCTTCCGCGGCCGGCGCCAGCCCAGACAGGAGACGACGCACGTGACGCACCCAACCCCTTGGACCCAGCAGCCGCAGAGTGCCGTGCCCGGCGTGGAGCACGCGGTCCAGCTCCGTGACGTGACCAAGCGCTACGGAAAGGGGCCCCGGCCGGTCCTGGCGCTCGACCGGGTGTCGGCGGACATCCCCGCCGGCACCTTCACGGCCGTCATGGGTCCGTCCGGATCCGGCAAGAGCACCTTCCTGCACTGCGCGGCCGGTCTGGACCGCGTGAGCTCGGGCGAGGTGCGGCTCGGCACCACGTACTTGTCCCGGCTCGGGGAGGCGTCGCTGACCAGGCTGCGCCGCCAGCGCGTCGGCTTCGTCTTCCAGGCGTTCAATCTCGTGCCGTCGCTCAATGTCGAGCAGAACATCATGCTCCCCATACGCCTCGCGAAACGAAGGCCGCCTCGGGAGTGGTTGCCGTACGTGGTCGATCAGGTCGGCCTGGGTGATCGACTCAAGCACATGCCGTCGGAGCTCTCGGGTGGTCAGCAACAACGTGTGGCGATCGCCCGGGCGCTGATCATGCGCCCCGAGGTGATCTTCGCCGACGAGCCGACCGGCGCCCTGGATCCCGAGACGGCCCGCGGCATCCTCGGTCTGCTCCGGCATGCCGCCACCGACCTGCACCAGACCGTGGTGATGGTGACGCACGATCCGCACGCGGCCGCGTACACCGACAGCGCGCTGTTCCTGGCCCAGGGACGGCTGGTCTCCAGCCTTGCCTCACCGACCGCCGACCGCGTCAGCTCGCTCATGGCCGGCCTGCGAAGGGGAGCCTGATGCCGTGGCTGACCCTGGCGACATTGCGGGCTCGCAAGGGAGGGTTCCTCGGAACCTTCGTCGCCCTGCTCTTCGGCTCCGCGGTGCTCAGCGTGTGCGGGATTCTGCTGGAGTCCGGGCTTCGCTCCGGCGTTCCGCCGCAGAGGTACGCGGCGGCGGACGTGGTCGTCTCGGGGCGGCAGCAGGCGGACATGCCCGTCGACGGCCGAGGGGCTCCTGCGCCGGCGCCCTTGAAGCCGACGCTGGTGGAGCGGGTTCCGGTGCCGGCGGAGCTCGCGCCCGAGATCAGGGCGCTGAAGGAGGTACGTGCCGTCGTGGCGGACATCGGTGTCCCCGCGCACGTCGTCGGACCGGACGGCGCGCCGCTGGCCGGTGCCGGCGGAACGCAGTCCCTGGGCCACAACTGGTCCAGTACGGAGCTGGGACCGTTTCGGCTGACGGCGGGGCACGCCCCGGCCGGCATGACGGACGTGGTCCTCGACGCCGATCTGGCCGCCCGGGCGGACGCCGTACCCGGTGACCGGCTGTCCCTGACGACGGACGCCGGCACCGAGCGCTTCCGGGTCTCGGGCATCGTGGCACTTCAGAGCCACGATGGGCCTCTGCGGCAGCCGGCGGTGTTCTTCTCCGACGCCTTCGCGGAGAGCCGCTCCGTCCACCCGGGTCGTGTGGATTCCCTCGGTGTGCTGGCCGCTCCGGGGACCTCCTCCGACGAGCTCGCGGACGCCGTGTCCACGGTGCTCGACGGATCCGACGTGTCCGTGCGCACGGGCGATGACCGCGCCGAGGCGGAGTTCCTCGACGTGGCCATGAGCGGACCCAAGCTGGTCCTGCTGGCCGTCTCGGTCGCGGGCAACATCTTCCTGGTCACGATCTTCGTGGTCTCCAGCACGCTCTCCCTGGCCGTCGGGCATCGCCGGCGCGAGTTGGCGCTTCTTCGGGCGGTCGGAGCCGCGCCCCGCCAGGTCCGGCGGATGGTGACGGCGGAGGCGCTCGCGGTGGCGCTCGCGGGTGGGGTGCTGGGCTGGCCGGTCGGTGTCCTGGTGGTGCGCTGGATCGGCGGCCGACTTGCCGAGCACGGTTTCGTTCCCTTCGACTTCGCGCCGGTGTACGGGGCCCTGCCGGCGGTGGGAGCGGTCGTCGTCACGGTCCTCACGGCGTATCTGGCCGCTCTGACAGCCGCTCGTCGTGCCACCCGCATCCGCCCCACCGAGGCTCTGGGCGAGGCGGCCGTGGAGCCGGCCGGGCTGGGACGATGGCGGGCGGCGACGGGCGCCGCCCTCGTCCTCGGCTCGGCGGCGCTCTTCGCCGTGGGCCTGAACCGATCCGACGACTTCGCCGCGCTCGTGGGTCTCGCGAACTCCCTGGTGCTGACCGTGGTCATCGCGGCGGCCGTACTGGGCCCCTTGGTCTCCCGTGCCTCGATGCGGATCGTCGGCCCGGCGCTCAGGACGTCCCGGGTCACGGGACATCTGGCGGCCGCGAACAACAGCAGTCAGGTGCGGCGGCTCGCGGGAGCGGTCACCCCGCTCGTCCTCGCGGTCTCCTTCGCGGCGACCGTGATCTTCGCCGAGAGCACGTCCCAGCACACCGCACGGGAACAGCGGGAGGCCGGCCTCGTCGCGGACCATGTGCTCACGTCTCCGGTGAAGGTGCCGCCAGGGGTCGTCGAAGAGCTGCGCGGCGAAGAGGGGGTACGGGCGGTGACCGGCCTCGTGACGTCCTCGGTGGTCGGGGTCGCGGTCGGTTCGGGCTCCGGTCAGGCGGTGCCGCTGAGCGCCCAGGGCCTCGACCCGAAGGCCCTGCCGGAAACCGTCGACCTGGACCTCCGACGGGGCGAGTTCGGCCGTCTGGGCCCCGACACGGTCGCCCTCAGCACCACCGCCTCGTCCCGGCTGGGACTGGACGTCGGGGAAACCGCGCAGCTGCGACTGGGCGACGGCACGCTGGTCACGCCCCGGGTGGTGGCGGTGTACGACCGCGGACTGGGCTTCGCGGACCTCACCTTCGACCGTGCGGTGCTGTCGGCGCACACGACGACGGGGATGGACGATTCCGTACTGGTGCGGGCGGACGCGGAGGCACGGGACGACGTGCGGAAGGCGCTGGTCCAGCTGGTGGAGAAGCACCCGTCCCTTCAGATCGCGGACCGCATCTCCTTCAACCTGCGGATGCAGGAGCAGCAGGCGTACGCCTGGGTCAACTATCTGATAACCGGGCTGATCATCGCGTACTCCGGTGTCACCGTCGTCAACGCGCAGGTGATGAACACCATGGTGCGGCGAAGGGAGTTCGCCCTGCTCCGGCTCAGCGGGATCACCTCCCACCAGGTCATGCGCATGGTCACCTGGGAGAGCGCCGCCGTCGCCGTGATCGGCGTCGGCCTGGGCACCCTGGCGGCGTTCCCGGCGCTGAGCCTCATCGCCCTTGCCCTCACCGGGTCCGTGATGCCCACCGTGTCGCCGCTCGCCTACCTGTCCATCGCGGGTGGGACGGCGGGGCTCGCGGCCCTGGGAGCCTTCCTCCCCGCCCGCCTGCTGCTGCTCAGGCGGCCGATCCACGCGATCGGGTCCAGGGAGTAGCCGGAGGTCGGCCCGGCGGAACGGTACGGCCGGCGGCGCCCGATGGCGCCGCCGGCCGGTGGTCGTTCCCGGCGCGGCGAGGACCGCGACGAGCTCTCAGCCGCCGGTCGTGCGGAAACGCTCGCGGTAGGCACCCGGGGTGACGCCGAGGAGGCGGTGGAAGACGCGGCGCAGGGTCTCGACCGATCCGAACCCGCTGGCACGGGCGACGGAGTCGAGCGGGTCGCTTCCGCTCTCCAGCAGGGCCTGGGCCGCCTCCACACGGATCTGTTCGACGAACTGAGCCGCGCTCATGCCCGTCTGGGCCCGGAACAGACGGGTCAGATGGCGTTCGCTGACGCCGGCCCGTGCTGCCATGGCGGCCAGGCTGTGGTCGGCGCGCGGGTCCGCGGTGACGTCGTCCAGGACCCGGCGGAGTACCGAGTCCGTGCCGTACTTGGCCGTCTGCCGGACCGAGAACTGGGACTGTCCGCCCGGCCGAGCCATGAACACGACCAGGTGCTTCGCCGCGGCGCGTGCGACGTCCGCGCCCAGGTCGGCCTCGACGAGCGCCAGGGTGAGGTCGATGCCCGCGGTGATGCCGGCGGACGTGATCATGCGGCCGTCGCGCACGAAGATGGAGTCCCTGTCGACGTCGATCGCCGGGTAGCGTGCCGCGAGGTCCGCGGCGAGCCGCCAGTGGGTCGCGGCACGCCTGCCGTCGAGCAGCCCGGTCGCGGCCAGCGGGAAGGCACCGGCACAGATCCCGGCCACCGTACGGGTCTTCGGGTCGGCCGCGATCCGGGAGATGTGCTCGATCAGAGGACGGTCGGACACCGCCGCCCACCAGTCGGGCCGGCCCGGAATGAGCAGGGTGTCGATACGGGAGTCGACGTCCTCGAGTGCGAGATCGGGGACCAGTTGCACTCCGCCGGTCGTCGTGACCGGTTTGCCGTCCAGCGAGGCGGTCGACAGGCGATAGTCGCCGCCGTACTCGTTCGCGGCGGCGTAGACCTCCAACGGTCCGGTGACGTCGAGGAGTTGCACCTCGTCGAACATCACCATGAGGAGGTGGTGCGGCGACGCGGCCGACCCGTCCATAGGAAAATCCTCATCCTTCGGCATACGCATGGCAAGCGGATGGACCGGTGGCCGGCCGCCCGCCGGACCGGGGGTGACGCATCGCCGGGGGCCCGAGGCCCTCGACGCGGACGCGCACCCCACGGATCCAACGGGTCACGGGCGGTGACAACCGGTCCGGAGGACCGCCGAGGCCCGCCTCGCCCTCCAGGGGCGGGACGGGCCGGGCGGCGGGATGGTCACTGACGCTGTTCGACCAGATCGGCTCCCATGGGCGAGACGCCGGCGGGGCAACCGCGGTCCCCGAGCACCGTGCGCAGCTTCTCTCCCTCGACGTCCACATCGGGCAGGACCCGGGCCAGCCACTTCGGCAGCCACCAAGCGGTCCGTCCCAGCAGTGCGTGGACGGCCGGAACGATGGCCATCCGGACGACGAAGGCGTCGAGGAACACGGCGACGGCCAGACCGAATCCGATCATCTTGACCGTCTGGTCGGTCGCACCGAGGAAGCCGCCGAACACCGCGATCATGATCACCGCGGCAGCCGTGACCACCCGGGCTCCGTGCCTGAATCCGGAGACGACCGCCCGGCGCGGGGATTCGCCGCGTACGTACGCCTCCCGGATCCGGGTGACGAGGAAGACCTCGTAGTCCATCGCGAGGCCGAACACGATGCCCACCATGAAGATCGGCATGGTGCTCATGATGGGACCGGTCGTGTCGATCCCGACCACGTCGGCCAACCAGCCCCACTGGAACACGGCCACGACGGCACCGAGTGCGGCGCTCACCGAGAGCAGGAAGCCCAGAGCGGCCTTGAGCGGGACCAGCACCGAACGGAAGACCAGCATGAGAAGCAGGAAGGCGAGGCCCACCACGAGGGAGAGATAGGGCAGCAGCGCGTCGCTCATCTTCTGCGAGAAGTCGACCTCCATGCCCGTCTGGCCGGTCACCAGGGCTCGGGCTCCCGTTTCCGCCTCGATCCCGGGGCCGGCGGCACGGATCTCGCCGATCAGGCTCTCCGTCTGCTTGCTGCCCGGCCCCGAAGAGGGGACGACGGTGATGGTGGCGGTGTCACCCGCCTTGTTGAAGGCGGCGGGGCTCACCGCGACCACGCCTTCGATCCGCTTCACGCTGGCGATCGTCTTCTCGGCCGCGGTCTTGACGTCACCGCTGTCCTTGGCGTCGATCACCATCGCCAGCGGCCCGTTGAACCCCGGACCGAAGCCGTCCGACAGGATGTCGTACGCCTTGCGCTGCGTGGTCTCCGCCGCGAGTGACCCCTCGTCGGGCAGCCCGAGTTCCAGCGATGCCGCCGGCACGGCGAGGGCCCCGAGGCCGAGGACGCCCGCCACGAGCACCGGCAGGGGGCGGCGCAGGACGAAGCCCGCCCAGCGCTCCCCCGCCGTGACCCGGGCGCGACGCGGCCTCGGGCCCTTCTTGCGGGCCTTGCGACCGATGATCCGCTTCCCGGCGATGCCGAGCAGTGCCGGCAGCAGCGTGAGCGCGACGAGTACGGCGAGGGCGACCGTTCCGGCCGCGGCGAGCCCCATCTTGGTCAGGACCGGAATGCCGACCACCGACAGCCCGGCGAGGGCGATCACCACGGTCAGCCCGGCGAAGACGACCGCGGAGCCGGCCGTCCCGAGGGCTCGGCCGACAGCCTCCTCACGCGGGTGGCCCTCGGCGAGTTCGGCGCGGTAGCGGGTGACGACGAACAGCGCGTAGTCGATGCCGACCGCCAGGCCCAGCATCATCGCGAGCGTGGATGTCGTGTCGCCGAGGTCCAGGGTATGGGCGAGCGCTCCGATCGTGGAGACTCCGACGCCGACCCCCAGGAGGGCGGTGACGAGGGGCAGTCCGGCGGCGACCAGGGATCCGAACGTGATGAGGAGGACGAGCCCCGCCACGGCGATGCCGAGGATCTCCGTCCCACCCTCGGGCTCCGACGGAACGGCGCTCCCGCCGACCTCGACGACGAGTCCGCCGTCCCGTGCGGACGCGGCGGTGTCGACCAGGGCCTGCTTCGTCTCTTCGGTGAGGGAGGCCGAGCCCACCTCGTAGGAGATGTTCGCGTACGCCGTCGAGCCGTCCTTGCCGACCGTGTGCGCGGCGAAGGGGTCGGCGACCGAGGCGACCTGCGCCGAGCTCTTCCGCACCCCGGCGAGGGCGTCCGCCATCGCCTCGCGGTACACCGGGTCGGTCAGCTTCGCTCCGTCCGGCGCCTTGAACACCATGCGCGCCGTCGCGGCGTCGTGGTGAGCGTCGGGGAATCGTTCGCTCAGCAGGTCGAAGGCATGCTGAGCCTCGGTTCCGGGCATCGAGAAGGAGCTCGGAGCCGGTGCGATCGCGGCGGCAGCACCGACTCCGGCCATCACCAGCAGCGCCACCCACGACAGAGTGATGAAGAACCGGTGCTGGAAACTGAACCGGCCCAGCCTGTATAGAAAAGTCGCCACGTGGGAGTGCTCCACTCGTTTCATATCGGATTCGGCCATCGGAAAAGTCCCGGAAAACGGGCTCCTGAAAAGCTTCCGAGGCGTTCGGCGTGAATCCATCAGCACTCTTGACGACGTTCCGGGTCAGCCGTGGGGATGAGTCCGTCTCGTCGTCATCCTTCCGCTCCGACATGAGCGAGAGGCGGTGGAGGAGTCGCCGTGTCGACGAAGGTCGACAGCGCTGGATCCCTCCGGCGACTCCCCCACCACAAGGAGACGATCCCGCCCACGGCTTTCCACGGAAACCGCTCCAGGGGACACGCGGCCCACGATTCGGGCCTTCGCGCGGGCCGGCCGGATGTCCGGATGCATGGATTTCGTGTCCCGGAATGGGGCTGTCCCGGGATATCGCGTGATCACCTTCGCCGAATAGGCTCCCCCCGGGTCGACACGGGGCGTTTCGGCATTTCAACAACGCCCCGCCAAAAGGAAGTTGGCCCGCTCACCTACGCGACCCAGAAGGGTTGTCCATGACCTGGATACGCCGTCTGGCAGTCCTGGGGTGCACCGCGGCGCTGCTCGCCGCCGGTGTCACTCCCGCAGCCGGACAGTTCTCGGATTCCACGGAGTCGACGTTCCTGTCCGCCTCGGCTCGGACCACGACGATCACCCTCATCACAGGTGACGTGGTCGAGCTGTACACGGGTCCGGACGGAAGGCAGTCCGCCCGCATGAGAGGGGCGACACCTCTCGGCGGCGGCGCCGGACACGTGGCGGTCACCACCGCCAGGGGGGACGTCTACGTCTATCCCCATGCCGCGCTCACGCTCGTGACGGCGGGGAAGCTCGACAAGGAGCTCTTCAACGTCTCGAAGCTGGCGCGGTACGAGTACGACGACGCGCACACCGCGTCGCTGCCTCTGATCGTCACGTACGGCAGCCCTTCGGGTGTCCGTGCCAAGGGTGCCGGAGCGCGGGCCACGAAGGCGGAAGGACTCCCGGGCAGCCACCGCGACCATGTCTTCACGGGCATCGACGGCGTGGCGCTGCACGAGGACAAGAAGCGGGCCGACCTGTTCTGGTCAGGTCTCACCGGCGTTCCCGCGAAGGGGTCCGCGGACCTCGAAGCGTCGGGGGCGTCCGCACCGGACTCGCTCCGGGGCGGTGTGGCGAAGGTGTGGCTCGACGAGAAGGTGCGGGCCGACCTCGAACAGAGCGTGCCGCAGATCGGTGCGCCCGCGGCCTGGGCCGCGGGACTGGACGGTACGGGGACGAAGGTCGCCGTGCTCGACACGGGCGTGGACTCCGCTCACCCGGATCTGGCGGGAAGGGTCGCCGAAGCGCGGTCGTTCGTGTCCGGGGTCGCCGACGCGGATGACGGTCACGGACACGGCACGCACGTCGCCGGCACCGTCGCGGGCAGCGGGGCGGCGTCGGCCGGGCGCCGCAAGGGCGTGGCACCCGGCGCGCGACTGTACGTCGGCAAGGTCCTCGACGACGGTGGGTCCGGCCTGACGTCCGACATCATCGCCGGAATGGAGTGGGCGGCCGGGAGCGGTGCCTCGGTGGTCAACATGAGCCTCGGTGGTGTACCGAGCGACGGCACCGACCCCCTCTCCAGCGCCGTGAACGCCCTCACCGAGGCGCACGGAACCCTTTTCGTGGTCGCCGCGGGCAACTCCGGCGCGAGCGGCGCCGGAACGGTGGTCGCCCCCGGCGCCGCGGACGCGGCGCTGACGGTGGGAGCCGTCGACAAGCAGGACGTCCTCACCCGCTTCTCCAGCCGCGGCCCCCGGCACGGCGACTTCGCCGTCAAGCCCGACGTGACCGCTCCCGGTGCCGCAATCGTCGCCGCTCTGGCACAGGGCACCAACATGACCGGCGGACCGGTCGTGGACGACCACTACCTCAGCGCCAATGGCACCTCGATGGCGGCGCCCCATGTGGCCGGTGCTGCCGTCATCCTGAAGCAGCGTCATCCCGACTGGTCCGCGGACCAGCTGAAGAACGCCCTCGTCGGCAGCGCGAAGGCGATCGGTCGGCAGCCCTTCGACGGCGGCAGCGGCCGGGTCGACGTGGCCCGCGCGATCGAGCAGCGGGTGGTGGCCGACGGGGCCGTCGGCTTCGGCTCGGCGTCCCCCGCCTCCGAGGCTCCGTCGTCCCGGACGACGGAGCGCACGGTCACCTACCGGAACACCGGTGACGCCGCCATCACCCTCGACCTCGCCCTGGAGAACGCGCCCAGCGCACCCGCCGGCATGCTCTCCGTGGGTGCCTCGTCCGTGACCGTGCCCGCGCGTGGCACTGCCACCGTGACCGTCACCGCGGCACCGGGAGACCGCGCCGCCGGGCTCTACGGCACACATCTGGTCGCCGCCGAGCAAGGTGGCGACCAGGTCGTCCGTACCTCCGTGGCGCTGAGGATCGGCGCGCCCGATCACGCCCTGAACATCGGATTCAAGGACCGGCTCGGGAACGTTCCCTGCAAGATCTCGGCGTTCGTCTTCGATCAGGACGGCAACTTCGAACCGCTCGCGGTCGCGCCGGACGGAACGTCCTCCATGACACTGCCGCAGGACGACTACGGCGTGGTCTCCGTGATCCGCACGTGCACGCCGGGCACCGCGGACGACCGGATCGAGGTCACTCAGGCCGACATCCCGGAGCTGTCACTCACCTCGGACACCAGCCTCGTCCTGGACGCCCGCAAGGCGCAGCCCGTGACGCTCAGGACGCCCCGGCCCACGGACGCGCACCACGCCGTCCTGAACAGCGACCGGCTGACCGGCCGGGGAGCCCGCGTCCTGCAGCAGACGCACGTCGAGTACTGGGAGGCCCGCGTGTCGGCCCTTCCCACGGAGCCGGTCGAGACCGGCGCATACGCCTTCAACGAGACGTGGTTCGGCCATGAGCCGTGGCTGCGGAAGGTGTACCTCAGGACCCCGGGATCCCGGACGAAGCTGACTCCGACGTACGTGGTGGGGTCCCCGCGACTCGACGGCCGCAGGACCGTGCGCCTGGTGCACGGCGGAACGGGCTCCGACGCGGACCTGCGGAAGCACGACGTGCGCGGGGCGATCGTCGTGGTCGACAGCACGGACGCCCGGTCCGTCGCCGAAGCCGCCCGCGGTCGCGGTGCGCTGGCGGTCGTCCTCGTCGACGACCGGGGTCGTGTCGTCGGCGAGGTGACCGGCCTTCCGCTCCCGGTGCTGGGCGTGGCCCTGAACGAGGGGCACGCGCTGCTCCGCGCGCTGAGGACAGGCGGTCACTCCCCGACTCTGACCTTCCGTGGGCTCGCCGAGGAGACGTACTCCTACGTCGGTTCGGTCGAGGCGGCGCGCATCCCCGACGCCCCGCTGACCCAGGTCATGGACACGCACAACAGCACGGTGATCGACCGCGTCTACCACGGCGAGTCGAGCCACGTCTGGACGACTCCGACCGTGCTCCCGCACCTGGAGGGCATCGGTCTCGGCATGTCGGTCCTCGCTTCGTACCCGGTTCCCACGAACACGCGGATCGAGGAGTCGTACCTGGCCGGCAAGGACCGCTACGGGTGGTCGGTGGCGCCCGGTCCCGGCATGGTGATGACCGAGACCCAGTACCGCACGCTGCGCGCCGGCGAGCGTCTGCGCGACTCGTTCGGGAAGGCCGTCGTCAGGCCCTCCGTGCCCGTACGGACCACGCCGTTCGACTTCTTCAAGCAGTACGTTCCCCCGCCGCCGGGCACCGCGGACTTCGGCGCCCAGCGTGCCGGGAACACGCTCGAGCTCAATGTCTCGTCCGCCGATGACGGGGCCGGTCCGGGGTCGGAGAACTTCGGCTACCCGGAGACGCTGCGCAGGACGCTCTACCGGGGTGACGAGGAAGTGGCCGCTGCCGGGCAGTCCTCCTTCACCTCGTCCTACACGACGACGCCGGAGAGCGCGCGCTACCGCTACGTCTACGAGACCGAGCGCGGCGGGCAGTTCAGCGGCCTGTCCACGCGGACCCGCACCGAGTGGTCCTTCGTCTCGGGTCGGCAGGAGGACACCAGGCCACTGGCCCTCGTACAGGTCGGCTACGACATCCCCGTCGACCGGCACAACCGGGCGCCGGCCGGAAGCCGCTTCTCCTTCGGCCTGTCGGCCTACCAGATCGACGCCTCCCTGCCGGAGGTGACCTCGCTGAAGGCGTGGGGCTCGACCGACGACGGGAAGACCTGGACGCCGCTCCAGCTGCGTCCGTCCGCGGACGGACGGTGGACCGCACAGATCAAGAACCCCCGGGACGGGTTCGTGTCCCTGCGGGTCCAGGCGGCGGACGCCACGGGCGACTCCGTCGATCAGACGGTCATCCGCGCCTACCGGGTGAGCGAGCACAGCGGCTGAGCCGACGCCTCCCCACGGGGTCCCCGCCTTCCGGCCGTCGCCGG
>NZ_JBHTTQ010000132.1:10378-17974 GCF_042794475.1 Streptomyces sp. NPDC056527 | reverse complement strand
CCCCGTGGGTGCGGCCGGCGGACCGGCTCTCACCGGATCAGGCGCTCCGGGAGGATCCTCTGGGACCTCAGTTCGTCGACGACCAGGGCGGCGTACTCGGTGGCCCCGCGCACCGAGGTGTGGGTGTCGTCCTTCTTCTCGGTCGTCAGGTACAGGGCCTTGGACGCCTCCGGACCCAGCGCCTCGACACGCGCCTTGGTGAGGGCGGTGAGGTCGATCAGCGGGGTGTCGAGGTCGGCCGCGAGCCCGCGGATCTCGGCGGGGTGGTCCACGCCGAGGCCGTTGACGAGCAGGGCGGTGCCGTTGTTCAGGGTGCCGTCGGTGTTGAACCAGCGGCGGACGATCGGGGTCACGAGGACGGGCCGGCCGCCCTGTTCCCGTACGCCCTCGACGAGGGCGGTGAGGTTGGCGCGATAGGTCGCCGCGTCCGTCCGCTTGTCGTTGTGGGCGAGCTGGATCAGGACCGCGTCGCCGCGACGGATGAGCGGCTGGACGGTCGGGAAGAAGGCGGGTTCGGCGAGGTAGCTCACCGTGCTCTCCCCGGAGTCGGCGTGGTTCGCGACCGCGACCCCGCGCTTGAGGTACTGCGGCAGCTGCTGGCCCCAACCCGCGTACGGTGCCCCCGGCTGGTCACAGACGGTCGAGTCACCGATGAGGAAGAGCCGCGGGACGGCGGGCGCCGGGGTGACGACCACCCCGGCGGGGAGCGGTGCCGTGCCGCCGAAGGTCAGGTCGAGGCCGGGGCTGCCCGCGGGTCCTGTCGGCTGGCCCTCGGGGTCGCGCACGTCGACGGTGAACGAGCGGTGGACCCTCTCCCCGGTGTCCGTGGCCGTCTCGGGGAGCACGGCCCGCCGTGTCTCGGCGGTGACGGACGTGGAGCCCGCGGTGTCCCCGCCGAGGGTGACCTGGACGTGGTACGTGCCGGGCGGGAGGTCGAAGTGGCAGACGAACGGTGCCGTGGTGGCGCAGTGGTCGAGGCCCTGGCCGTAGGAGCTGTCCGCGTGGGCGGGGGCGGCGCCGACGGTGGCGGCGGTGAGCGCGGCGACGACGGTCGCGGCGGCGGTGAGCCGGGTGGTGCGTGTCATGGCCTCTCCTTTACTACGCCGGAGGGCCGTCGCCGATGAGGGCGCGGTTCTGAAGGGCGGCGAGTCCGAACAGCGCGGTGGTGTCGGTGCTGATCCACGGGTGCTCGCGGCCGGGCGCCGGCGCGGGGTCTTCGTGTACCGGTCGCCGTTGTGGAGCGTCTGCGACGTTCCCGCGGCGAGTGACGGGGCGTTGAGGGGCGGCAACTTCCGTGTCGGTGGTGGCGACTACGGCTCGGAGTGCCGAGAGCCGGTGCTCGACGTCGTAGGGAGACCAGGATGAGACGACCAGTCGCACGGCGACTGTCGGCGGCGATGGCCACGATGGCGGTCGCGGCCGGGACCGGGGCGGTTCTGTTGATGCCCGAGGCATCGGCGGCGACCGGGGGTGCCACCGGGTACGCGACGCAGAACGGCGGGACCACTGGTGGGGCCGGTGGGCAGACCGTGCGGGCCACCACCGGGACCGCGATCCACGCCGCTCTGTGCGGTCGGGCCAGTAGCAGTACCCCGATCACGATCGAGGTCGAGGGGACCATCAACCACGGCAACACCGGCAAGGTGTCGGGCGACAGCTGCAACACCGCCGACGGCGTGATCGAGCTGAAGCAGATCAGCAACGTCACGATCGTCGGGGTCGGAGCGGGAGCCGTCTTCGACCAACTGGGCATTCACATCCGCGAGGCCGGCAACATCGTCATCCAGAACGTGACCGTCAAGAACGTCAAGAAGTCCGGCTCGCCGACGTCCAACGGAGGTGACGCCATCGGCATGGAGAGCGGCGTCCGCAACGTCTGGGTCGACCACGTCACCTTGGAGGCATCGGGCGGGGAGTCGGAGGGCTTCGACGGGCTCTTCGACATGAAGGACGACACCCGGTACGTGACCCTGTCCTACAGCACCCTGCGCAACTCCGGCCGTGGTGGTCTCGTCGGGTCCAGTGAGAGCGACCTCTCGAACGGCTTCATCACGTACCACCACAACCTGTACGAGAACATCGACTCCCGCGCACCCCTGCTGCGGGGCGGCACGGCCCACATGTACAACAACCACTACGTGGGCCTCAACGAGTCCGGCATCAACTCCCGGGCCGGTGCCCGGGCCAAGGTGGACAACAACTACTTCGAGGACTCCAAGGACGTCCTGGGCACCTTCTACACCGACGCGGCCGGGTACTGGCAGGTCAGCGGCAACATCTTCGACAACGTGACCTGGTCCGCCCCCGGCACCGACAACAACCCGGCCGGGCCGAACCCGCAGTCCAACACCACCGTCGCCGTCCCGTACGCGTACCCCCTCGACGCCGCCTCCTGCGTGCCGGCCGTCGTGAGCCGGACCGCCGGCGCCGGCAAGGGTCTGCTGGTCTCGGACGGCTCCTGCACGCCGCAGACCCCGACCCCGACGCCCACCGGAACGCCGACCGGCCCGACGGCGACCCCGACCACCCCCACCCCGACGACGACCTCCACCCAGCCCTCCGGCACCAACCTCAGCATCGGCGCCGGCTCCGACGGTTCCGGCAAGGCGAGCGGAACGAGCTACGGCAACGTCCGCGACGGCGACATGAACACCTACTGGTCGCCGACGGGCCCGACCGGCGCGATCTCGATCAAGTGGGGCTCCGCCGTCTCCGTCTCGGCGATCACCATCCGGGAGGCGTCCGGCTCCGTGGGCGCCATCGGGTCCTGGCGGGTCGTCGACGCCGACACCGGTGCCGTCCTCGCCTCCGGCAGCGGGGCGGGCGCCATCAGCTTCCCCCGGACCTCGCTGAGCAAGGTGACCTTCGAGATCACGGGCTCCACCGGCACACCGAAGATCGCCGAGTTCGAGACCTACGTCGGCTGACACCGCCGGTCCGGCGGCCTCGGCGACGTCGACTCCGCCGCTGATGTCCCGGCCTAGGACGGCTCCGCATGCACCGAACGCCCGAACACGGATGCCGGGGCTCGGAGCCGTCCTTGGCGCCGTGCGCGGCGAGAATCGCCCGCACCCCGCTGCCTCGACGGCCGGCCGGATCACGCCCTCGACGCGCTCGTCGCCAGAGCGGTGCGGTGCGGTGCCAGGGTCGGGGCGCCCGGGGGTCGGTCTCGGGGTACGTCAGGACAGCAGGGTGGGGGTGGCGCGTTCGAGCGTCCCGGCGATGCGGTCCCAGGTCTCCTGGTCCCTGGCCGAGGCCGGCATCAGTTCGCCCTGGCCGGTGCCCCAGGCGGTGGCCACGGCGACCGGGTCCTCTCCGGAGGCGGCGGCCGCGGCGAGGGCGGCAGCGCCGAGGGCGACGAGTTCGGTCGCGTACGGGACGATCAGGGGCCGTCCGGAGAGCCGGCGGACGGTCTCCGTCCATGCCCTGCCCCGGGCGCCGCCGCCGATCAGGCGCAGCGGACGGTCCCGCACCGCCGGGTCGGCGGGGTCGAGCCCGCAGGCGGCGAGGAGTTCGTCGAGGGCGCGCAGGACGGTGAAGGCGGCGCCTTCGTAGGCCGCGCCGAGGATGGCGCGCGGGGTGGTGGTGTGGCGCAGTCCGGTGAGGAGTCCGGCGGCGTGCGGCAGGTCGGGGGTGCGTTCGCCGTCGAGGTACGGCAGGACGACGAGTCCGTCGCCGGGGACGGCGTCCTCGCGGTCGAGGCCGAGGAGCTCGGCGAACCTGTCCACGGCGAGGGTGCAGTTGAGGGTGCAGCCGAGTGGGAGAAAAGTGCCGTCGGCGGCGGCGAAGCCGGCGAGCCCGGGCGCGGCAGGGCGGGTGCGGGTGGCGGCGAAGACGGTGCCGGAGGTGCCGAGGCTGACGACGGGGTGATCCAGGTGTCCGGCGCTACCGAGGCCCAGCCCGACGGCGGCGGCCATGTTGTCGCCGGTTCCGGCCGCGACGGTGACGTCGTCCGGGAGACCGAGCGTCGCGGCGGCGGCGGGGGTGAGGGTGCCGACGCGGGTGGCGCCGCTCGGGGCGACGACGGGCAGTGACTCCCGTGCGAGACCGAGGAGGCTCAGGAGCGCGGGGTCATAGGCGCCGTCGGCGGTGGAGTACCAGCAGGTGCCCGAGGCGTCCCCGGGGTCGGTGGCGGCGACGCCGCTGAGCCGCTCGGTGAGAAAGTCGTGCGGCAGCCGGACCGCTGCCGTCGCCTCGGCGATGGCGGGCTCGTGCTCGCACAGCCACTGCCACTTGGCGGCCGTCATGGAGGCGACGGGCACCGAGCCGGTCCGTGCCAGCCAGGCGTCGGGGCCGCCGAGCACGTCGGTGAGGTCGGCGGCCTGCGGCGCGGAGCGGGTGTCGTTCCAGAGCAGTGCCGGGCGCAGGGGGCGGCCGACGGGGTCGAGGACGACCAGGCCGTGCTGCTGGCCGGCGACCGCGATCCCGGTGACGGCGGAGGCGGCGACCCCGGCTTCCTTCAGCCCCCGCGCGACGGCCTCGCCGAGGGCGGACCACCACTGTTCGGGGTCGCTCTCGCGCGCGCCTCCGGTGCCGCCGACGGTGTGCCCGGCGCGGCCGACCGCGAGCAGGGCTCCGGTGGCGGCATCGACCACGGCTGCCTTGGTGGACTGCGTGGAGCTGTCCACGCCGATCACCACGGGGTGTGTCACCGGCATGGCGTTCACCTTTCCTCGACTCGGCCTCTGGCGCGCTCCCGCGCGTTGCCGTATTAGTTATCTCAGAAAACAAATACCCGGGCCAGACCTGGCCGCGTAACAGTTCGCGGTGTTCGCCGCGGCCGAGCAGCAAAGAGGGACAGAGCATGGCGGAGCGACTCACCCCCACCCCCGGAGACCGGTTCACCCCCACTCCCGAGGACCGGTTCACCTTCGGCCTGTGGACCGTCGGCTGGCAGGGCCGCGACCCGTTCGGCGACGCCACCCGCCCCGCGCTCGACCCGGTCGAGTCGGTCGAGCGGCTCGCCGCCCTCGGTGCGTACGGCGTCACGTTCCACGACGACGACCTGATCCCCTTCGGCGCTTCGGAGACCGAGCGCGAGGGCGTGGTCAAGCGCTTCCGGGCCGCGCTGGAGAGCACCGGTCTGAAGGTGCCGATGGCCACCACCAACCTCTTCACGCACCCCGTGTTCAAGGACGGCGGCTTCACCGCCAACGACCGCGACGTGCGCCGTTACGCGCTCCGCAAGACGATCCGCAACATCGACCTGGCCGTCGAGCTGGGCGCCACGACCTACGTTGCCTGGGGCGGCCGGGAGGGCGCGGAGTCCGGCGCGGCCAAGGACGTGCGGGTGGCGCTCGACCGGATGAAGGAGGCCTTCGACCTGCTCGGCCAGTACGTCACCGAGCAGGGCTACGATCTGCGTTTCGCGATCGAGCCCAAGCCGAATGAGCCGCGCGGCGACATCCTGCTGCCGACGATCGGACACGCGCTCGCGTTCATCGAGCGCCTGGAGCGGCCGGAGCTGGTCGGCGTCAACCCGGAGACGGGCCACGAGCAGATGGCCGGGCTGAACTTCCCGCACGGCATCGCTCAGGCCCTGTGGGCCGGCAAGCTCTTCCACATCGACCTGAACGGCCAGTCCGGCATCAAGTACGACCAGGACTTCCGCTTCGGTGCCGGCGACCTGCGCCAGGCGTTCTGGCTGGTGGACCTGCTGGAGAGCGCCGGGTACGAGGGGCCGCGGCACTTCGATTTCAAGCCGGTGCGCACCGACGGCTTCGACGGGGTGTGGGAGTCCGCGAAGAACTGCATGCGCAACTACCTGATCCTCAAGGAGCGCGCGGCGGCCTTCCGCGCCGACCCCGAGGTCCAGGAGGCACTGGTCGCCTCCCGGCTCCCGGAGCTGGCGACCCCCACGGCCGCCGACGGCCTCGCGGCGCTGCTCGCCGACCCCACCGCGTACGAGTCCTTCGACCCGGCCGCGGCCGCCGGTCGCTCGATGGCCTTCGAGCGCCTGGACCAGCTGGCCCTGGAGCACCTTCTGGCGGTGCGCTGACCCGGCTGCCGACAAGCCCCTACGGAGCGGTGGGCACGAAGCCGCCGCGTGCGGAGGTCCGGTCACCGGAGGTGTCCGTCGCCGTGACCGTGAACGTGTCGGATCCGGCGTCGCGCCCGCCCTCGGCGTGGTCGTACTGGCCGGCGAACACATGGCGTCCGGCCGGGACGGTCCGGCCTGCGGTCAGGGTCCAGCGGTAGACGAGGGCGCCGCCGTCCTCCCGTACCGAGACGGTGAAGTCCTCGGCAGGCAGGGTGCGCCAGTTGCCGGTGGAGGCGACGC
Source organism: Streptomyces sp. NPDC056527 (assembly GCF_042794475.1). Classification (NCBI taxonomy): domain Bacteria; kingdom Bacillati; phylum Actinomycetota; class Actinomycetes; order Kitasatosporales; family Streptomycetaceae; genus Streptomyces; species Streptomyces sp. NPDC056527. The sequence continues at coordinate 11,694 of NZ_JBHTTQ010000132.1, read as the reverse complement.
CGCCGGTCTGGGCGACCCGCACTTCGACGACCAGCCCGGACAGCGGGGTAGAGGTCGTGACGGTGAGGTCGCTCTGCGCCCAGTAGCGGTTGCTGCCGGGGTCGATCACGCCTTCGGCCCGCAGCCGCGGTTCGGCGTTCGGGTCGGCGCCGGTCGCGGCGACGGAGGGGGACGGGCCGGACAGCGCGGTGACGGCGTAACCCCCCGCGGCGAAGATCCCGGCGACGGCCGCGGCGGCCCCGGCCACCCGCAGCCAGGGCACAGGCCGGAGGGGCCGGACGGACCGCACGGAGACGGCTCGCGCGTCCGCGGCCATGCCGCGCTCGACCCGGGCCAGCATCCGGGCACGGTCCGGACGGTGCGCCTCGGCCGCCTCCCGCAGCCGTGCGCGCAACTCGTCCTCGTTCGCCACGCGCTCTTTCCCCACTCCCTCGCCCCTCACGCCTTCCTCCCGGCCAGCTCCGAGGCCGCTCCGGGCCCGAGCACGCGCTGCAACTCGGCCATGCCCTTGGAGGTCTGGCTCTTCACCGTACCGACCGAGACGCCCAGGACCTGTGCCGTGTCCCGTTCCGAGAGGTCGAAGGCATGGCGCAGGACCACACAGGCGCGCTTGCGGAACGGCAGGGCGCGCAGGGCGCTCCGGACGTCGACGACCGCCGGCACGTCGGGGTCGTCGACGCGTTCGGAGCGCCGGTCCCAGAACAGCGCGACGCGGCGCCGTTCGCGGACGGCGCTGCGGATGTGGCTGCGGACGAGGTGGGCGACGACTCCCCGGGCGTACGCGACGGGATGGTCCGCGCCGCGTACCCGGTCCCAGCGATGCCAGAGGGCGACCATCGCGTCCGCCGCGAGATCGTCGGCCGCGTCGGCCTCACCACTCAACAGGTGTGCCAGGCGGGCGAGTTCGGCGTAATGACGCTCGAAGAACTCCTGGAACTCCGCAGCGTCCTCATCGACGACTGTGGCCACGCCGGCCTCTCTCCCCGCCGCCGGTGCGGATGCGACCGCCGGTCGCGGTGGAGATCGACAGCCTTCCGCTCGGTAGGTGGCCGACCGGGCCGGCCGAGACTCCGGCGCGGCGCGCGACATCGGCGAGGGTCGCCATGATGGTTTCCGCCCCCGTTCTCCACGACTCTGTTCGGACAAGCGCTTTCCACGCGCTGCGGACCCGACCCTATCGGTTGCCATGCCCACGGCGAAGAGCGGTGCCGGGCGGGCCCCTGAACACAGGGGCCTGCCCCGCGCGGTGTCGGGGGGGGGGGGCGGGGCCCCGGGGGCGGGGCGGGCCCGCCCCCCCCCGCGCGGCCCCGGGGAAA
>NZ_JBHTTQ010000132.1:0-10368 GCF_042794475.1 Streptomyces sp. NPDC056527 | reverse complement strand
GAACCGCGGTTCCGGCCGGCGCACGGCAGCCCTGCGCGGGCACCGGTCTATTCGCTCGCGCGGGGTCGGCAGGTTCTGACAGGATCCCCCGCATGACCTACGGAATCGAGTCCCACTCCGCCCTGTGAGCGCCCCGGACGAGCGCGGCGCGCTCACCCCTCGGCCCTCTCTGTACGACTACGCCCTGCGTCTGTACCGCGCGGAGCCCGACGGCCGCCTCCCCGAAGGCGGTTACCCCTCCCCCGACCGGCCGTCCCGGGGGCGCTCCCCGCTCGACCGGCGGAACGCGCGTCAGACCACCGTGGACGCCATCACCCCTTTCCTGACCGACCCGGACACCGTGCGCGCCGCCGACGAGGTGCAGCGCCGACTGGACGAGCTGGGCGTACGAGACCGCCACATCCGCTGGGCCCTCACCGATCTTCCCCTGGAGGACGAGGCGGCCGCACGGGCGCTCGGCCGCCGGCTGACCCGCACGGGCACCAGCGGCGCGGCCGTGTGCCTCGGCATCGGGCTCGTGGCCCGACTCGGCGAGCCCGAGGACATCCCGTACCTCCGGATCCTCGGCCTGGTCCGGGAGTTCATGGACTGTGCCGTGGAGGCGCTCGCTCCCCTCGATCGTGCCGCGGCCGCCCTCGTGTGGCTCACCGTGCGTGTCAAGGGCCGCGAACTGCGCCGACTGGTCGACGCCCTCGCGACCCGCGACGCAGCGGCTGCCCGCGCCCGGCTGATGTCGATCCCCCGGAACCCACGCGCCGTCGGGCCGGAGACCACCCGCAGGATCGCGGAGGCCGTACGGCTCGCCGATGTCCTGCGCGAGGATCCGCTCGACGTCGGTGTCCTGGGCCAAGCGGCGTGGCTGCTGTCGCGGATGACGAGCCAGCGCGACTACCGTCCCGAGATCCTCTCGTACGAGGACGCCGTCATCGCCTACGAGGCCGTCGTCGCACGGGCCGGCCTCCTGCCCCCGACCCTGGACCACTGCGCGACCCTGCTCTCACTCGCCCTCGATCTGCACAGCGGTCCCAGCCATCTCCTCCCCTGGCCGCCCGGCCGGCGCGAGGCGCTGCTGGCCGCCCTGGAGTCCCTGCTGCACTCACCCGCGTGGGCGGCCGCCGCCGACCGCGAGCCCGACGACCCCGCCGAGCGCCGCCGCGCCCACTGGATCCGGCGCACGGCACGGCAGCCCTTCGGCCGCTCCACTGCCGACGTGCCCCGGCTCCGGGTGGAGGTCGCCGTACGCGACCCCGCCGACCCGGACGTCGCCGAGACCCGCTTTCTGATCGACGGGCGCCCCGTCGTACCGGAGGCGTTCGGCCTCGGCCCCGGAAACGCTCCGGAGGCACTGCTCGACAGCGGACGTCTGCGGGCGACGGCCGAGCCACGGGAGGTCCAACTCGCCGAGGCGTACTGCACCGAGGGCTGCTGCGGGGCGCTGTACGTCACCGTGCAGCGGGACGGGGACCATGTGGTGTGGCGGGACTGGCGCCGCCCGCGGTCCGGTCGGCGTGGACGACCGGAACTGCCCGCGTACCGATTCGACGCCGCCGCCTACGACGCCGAGATCACGCGCGCCGAGAACGACCACTCCTGGGCATGGCCGGCCCGGATCACGGCCCGCTTCCTGGCCGCCGGTCTGCGCGACAGACCGGAGCTCCTGACGCGCTGGGACGGCCGTTTCGCGTGGGTGGGCACCGACTTCCACGATCCGGACACGACGGTCCTGTCCTTCACGTACCGACCGGGCTACGCCGAGGGGAAGCAGGACCGGGACGGGCCGTGGCTGCAGTTCGTCTGGAGCCTGCCGGACGACGACACCCCTCCGGAGGCCAGGGCCACGGCCGCCCTGACACGCCTGGAAACGACCGATCCGAAGACCTTCGCCCAGGTCAGAGGTGGCAGCCGGGAGGACGCGGAAGCGCTCGGCTTCACCTGGCCCGACGATCCGAACTAGCGGGTGTCGCCCTCCCAGTCCCAGTGCACGGCGTCGCCCTCGCGCGGCCCGTAGCGGGCGTGGCCGCCCGGGCCGTAGGAGCCGATCTCCGTGGCCAGGGCGGCCCCCTCCTCGAGCTGTCGCGCGGTCCATCCGGTGACGTCGAGCAGGAGGCCGTCCAGGGGGCCCGCCACCAACTCGCGGTAGACGCGCCCGGGCCTGGGGCCGGGATCGGGATCGTCATGGTCGGCGCCGTAGACACGGCCTCTCATCAGCTCGTCCATACCCGGCAGCATCGCACCCGGCACTGACACTCGCCCGGTCACGCGGGTACGGTCAGGCCGCGGGGGAGATGTTCTGGTTGGAGCGGAAGACGTTGCCGGGGTCGTACTCCTTCTTGAGGAGGCGCAGCCGGCGGAGCTTGTCGGCCCCGTACGCCTGCTCGACGCGCGCCTCCCCCTCGTCCATGAGGAAGTTGACGTAGACACCCGCGTGGTACGGCTCCAGGGCGGACCACCATGAGCGCGCCCAGGCGCGCTCCTCGTCGAAGCCCTCGGCGTCGAAGCAGTTGCCGTTGATGTTGAAGGTGTGGCCCACGCCCCGTCCGCTGCATGCGGTCTCGTCCTCACCCACGCGGGCGACCGCACCACCCAGGTGGAAGATGTTGCACGTCGAGAGCGGGGACGTGAGCTGCAGGGCGTGGGCCGCGCTGATGCCGATGACCTCGTCGTCGAGCCGCTCGATGTCGCAGGAGCGGACGTAGTACCACCAGCCGGGACGGAACGACGGGTCGAACATGGACTGGTGCTGCAGGAAGGGCTTGGGCGCGCACAGGTCGAGCAGCGGCGTCCCGAACTTCCGCAGCGGCCGCAGGACCTCCTCGCCCGTCTCGATGTCCCCGGCGTAGCAGCTGATCACCGCGATGACGGGCCTGCCGTGCAGGTCGGGCGGGATCGAGGGGAGGGGCGGGGCCTTGCGGTGGACGACGATGGTGGTCAGCTCGTCGGGGACGTCGGTGATCCAGTCGCGGTAGAAGGCGAGCACGTGCGGTGCCTCTTCGAGCGGCCACAGGATCGGTCCGGCGAGCACGGTGGGGCCCACGGGGTTGAGCCGGAACTCGAACTCGGTGACGACGCCGAAGTTGGTACCGGCACCGCGCAGGCCCCAGAAGAGTTCGGGCTCGTGGTTCTCGCTCGCCGTGACGAAGCCGCCGTCGGCGGTGACCATGTCGGCGGAGAGCAGCTGGTCGACGGTGAGTCCGTACTTGCGCATCAGCCAGCCGATTCCACCGCCGAGGGTGAGCCCGGCGAGGCCGGTGTGCGTCACGATCCCGGCGGGCACGGCCATGCCGAAGTGCTGCGTCTCGCGGTCCAGCGCCCCGAGAAGGACTCCGGCCTGGGCCCTGACCGTGTGGTTCACCGGGTCGACGCGGATGCCGTTCATGGCGGACAGGTCGATGACGAGGCCGCCGTCGCACAGCGACTGGCCCGGGAAGCTGTGCCCCCCGCTCCGTACGGCGACCGGCAGTCCACCGCGTGTCGCGCACTCCAGCGCGGCGACGACGTCGGCGACGCCCGTGCAGTACGCGATGAGTGCGGGGAACCTGCTGATGGACCCGTTCCAGATGCTCCGGGCCTCGTCGTAGGCGGGGTCGTCGGAGCGGACGAGTCTGCCGGAGAAGGATCGCTCCAGCTCCTGGAATGCCGCCTCGTCCACTCGCGCCGCCGCGGGGGCTGTGCCCATCATCGCTCCTCGGCCGATCGGCCCCTACTGTCAGGCTCCCACCGGCCGGGAGCCGGTGCCAGCGCTGGCCGGTGCGGAGCGGGGCGAGGATGACGAGGCCGGTCGCGAGGTCCCGTACTCCCCCTTGACGCCCCCGTAGGGCCGCTCAGGCGCCGACGGTCCCGTCGACGCCCTCGCGCAGGAAGTCCGCATGCCCGTTGTGACGGCCGTACTCCAGCAGGACGTGCACCATCACCATCCGCAGGGACACGTCCTCGCCCCACCGCGGCTGGTGTCCGGTGAGGTCCAGGGACGCGGCCGCGCGCTCGATCCGCCGGGAGGTCTCGACCTCGGCCTCCCAGGCGGAGAAGGCCTCGGCCCGGGTCGACTCGCTCGCGTCGTACGCGGCCTGAAAGTCGATCTTGTCCGACCAGACCATCGGCGCCTCGCCGTCCTCGAAGACCCGGCGGAACCAGGCGCGTTCCACCTCGGCCATGTGCCGGACCAGGCCGAGCAGCGACAGTGTGGACGGCGGCATCGACCTCTCCCGTAGCTGCTCGTCGCCGAGCCCCTCGCACTTCATGGCGAGCGTCGCGCGCTGATAGTCGAGGAAGGCCCGCAAGGTGTCGCGTTCACTGCCCACGTGGGGCGGTCCGATGCGCGGGTCGATGGTCACGGTCGCTGCTCCTCGTCATGATCCGGTGCGGATACCGAACCTAGTGACCCCGGGCCCGGCCTTCCACCGACTTACGCCCCCTCACCCGCCCGGTGGGCGTCGCTCGGCCGTCAGCGAGGCGACGAGAATCCCGGCCAGGACCGCCCACAGCACCACCTCGGCTCCGCCGACGGTCGCCCAGCCCACCGCGCCCAGCGCGAGCGCCGCCCCCGCCCCGGCTCCCAGCGCCCGCCGGTCGGTGGCGAACGCCCAGGCACGGCGGCCCGCGCCGGGCGTACGCATCTCCAGCACCGCGGCCCGGCACACCAGGGCCGCGGCGGCGACCACCGCGGTCAGCACGGACGGCTCCATGACACCTGCCTCTCGCCGTCCATGCTCGCGCAGACCGGTCGGGTACGCACCGGCGTCGGCACGGATCAGCGGGCGAGGAAGTCCTCGATCGCCGCGGCCAGCGCCTGCGGGGACTCCTCCGGGGCGTAATGGCCCGCCTCGGCGAGTACCTCGAGGCGGGCGTTCGGGTACCAGCGGAGCCAGCCGGCGGCCATCGCCTCGGCGCCCAGAGCCGGATCGTGGGCGCCGACGACCAGGAGGACCGGAGCGGGGTTGTCCTTGACGCGGTGGTGGAAGTCGGTGCGGGCCCAGGAGTCGAGGTAGGCGCGGAAGGCTCTGGCCGAGGAGCGTTCCACCGAGCGCTTCACGAGCGGGTCCAGCCAGGCGGAGTCGTACCGGCCGCCCGTGGTGGTGTCGATGATGACCCGTCGATGGGCGGCGTCCTCCGCGGCCCCGGCGAACAGGTCCCAGCTCTCGCCGTCGAGCGGGAAGCCGGCGGCGGACACCGGCGAGATGCCGATGAGGGAGCACACGCGCGCGGGCGCGTCGAGCAGCATCAGCTGGGCCGCCTTCGCTCCCATCGAGTGGCCGATCACGGTGAACGAGTCCCAGCCGAGCTCGTCGGCGACGGCCAGCGCGTCCGCCGCGACCTCGTCCATCGTGAACGCGCCCTCGGTGTCGATCGCCTCGCCGTAACCACGGCAGTCGAGGAACGCGTACGTCGCGGTGTCGCCGTCGAGGTGGGCGCGCAGCGCGTCGAAGCTCGTGCGGTCGCCGAACCAGTTGTGCAGCACCAGGGCCCGCCGGGGCCCGCTTCCCTCTATGTCGTACGGAAGAACCTGGCCCGTCATCACGCCCCCTGGTCACGAGGTGGTGCCGTCGCGTCGATGCGATCGCGTCGGTGCCGACGATCGAGTGTCGCGAGCCGCGGCGGCCGGGTCAACGGTCCCGGCCGGGCGCACGGCGGCACACCGGGCGTGACCGGGCGTGTCCGGGCCGGTGCGTCGTGCCACCAGTCCGAGATGCGCGGCCGCACGGCCCTGGAGCATGCTGACTGTGTGACGTCGCACGGCGTGGCCGGCCCTGCCCCGTCGGCCGGGACCGGGTACGTCCCCGGGAGCGCGGAGACCGACGGGCGGCTGCTCGACGCCCTGCCCCTGGTGCTGGCCGAGGGCGCGCTCCGGACCATCGAGGCGGTCGGCGGCTACGCGGGCGGTGTCTACCTGCGGTCCGGGACACCGGACCTCCTCCGCATGGCCGTGCTCGCCGGACTCCCCGGCCCGCTCTTCCGGCCCTGGTGGCGGATGCATGTGAACCGCCCGTTCCCGGTGGCCGAGGCGCACCGTTCGGGCCAGCCGGTGCACCTCGCCGACGTCGAGGAGGCGATGCGACGCTTCCCCCAGCTCGTGGCCAGTCTCCCGTTCCCCTTCGGATCCCTGTACGCCCCGATCGTCAGCGGCCGGGAACGCTTCGGGGTGCTCGTGGTGCTGCGCACGCCGAGCCCCGGCGTCCCGGTGAACAGCCGGGACCGGATGCGGCTGGCCCGGGAGGCGCGCCGGCTCGGGGATGCCCTCGCGGATCTCTCGGACACCGGCGTCCTCGTCGAATGGCCCGGTGAGCCGGTGTGCGTACAGCTTCCCTCGGGCGGCACGAAACCGGTCCGGATCGGCTATTTCGACTGGGACCTGACCACCGGAACCGTCACCGCCGACGCCGGACTGCGCGCCATCATCGGCGAGGGAGACAGCGGCGCGTTCCCCGGGACGATGGAGGCGCTGACCGCGCGCCTCGCTCCGGAGGACAGCGCCGCGCTGTGGACCATGGCCCGGCGTGCGGCCGAGTCGGGTGCCCAGGTGGCGCGCCGGATACGGCTCAAGGGCCCCGACGGCGGGCTCCACCTCCTGGAGATCTCCGCCCGCGCGGCGGGCGACCGCCCGGGGCGGCTGAAGGGCTCCCTGGTCGACCTCGGCACCGGCCTCGTCGGCTCCGACGCCACCGACCGGCTGCCACGCGCCATCATCGCCATCGACCGCCTGGGCCGGATCACCTACGTGAACCATCTGACCGAGGCCCTCCTCGGCATCCCCCGCGCCTCACTCGCCGGGCTGACCGTGTGGGAGGCCCTGCCGTGGTTCGGCAATCCCGCGTACGAGGAGCATCTGCGCGCCGCGCTGCTCTCGGACGAGCCCGTGCACTTCCTGGCCCACGCGCCCGACGCGGAGTGGCTCTCGGTCTCCCTCTATCCCGGCCACGACGGCGTCACGATGGTGCTGCTCCCCGAGACCGACCCGGCCTACAAGCCCGGTTCGGTCGCCCAGCCGGATTCCGGTCTCGGCTCGCCGGCGGACCGGGCGTCCGCGCTGTACCGACCGGTGGCACTCGCCATCGCGCTCACCGAGGCGGTGACGGCCCGCCAGGTCTCGGCTGTGGTGACCGACGAACTGCTGCCCGCGTTCGGCGGCCGGCAGCTGGCGATCTATCTGCTGAGCGACCGGCACCTCTACCTGGCGTGGGAGACCGGGTTCCCGCCAGGGTTCCTGGAGCCCTTCGACGGCGTGGGGCTCGACGCCCACCTGCCGGGCGTCGAGGCGCTGACGACCGGACGGCCGCTGTTCTTCGAGTCGATCGAGCAGATGAGCCGCGCCTATCCGGGACTCCCGCTGGACGCGCTCTCCGGGGCCCGGGCCTTCCTGCCGCTGATCGCCTCGGGCCGGCCGGTCGGTTCGTGCATCCTCGGCTTCGACCGGCCGCGCGGCTTCAGTCCGGAGGAGCGCACGGTCCTGACGGCGTTGGCGGGCCTCATCGCCCAGGCCCTTGAGCGCGCCCGGAGATACGACAGCGAGTCCGCCCTCGCTCGCGGGCTGCAGGACGCGCTGCTCCCGGCGCGGCTGCCGGTCCGCGATCACGTCGACACCGTGGCGCGGTATCTGCCCGGCACACAGGGCATGGACGTGGGCGGCGACTGGTACGACGTCGTCGAGACGGGGCGCGGGCTGCTGGCCCTCGTGGTCGGCGACGTCCAGGGTCACGGTGTCGCCGCCGCGGCCACGATGGGTCAGCTGCGCAGCGCGGTACGGGCCTTCGCCCTCGGCGGTCACGCACCACAGGACGTGCTGATGGGCACCAACCGGCTGCTGATCGACCTCGACCCCGGGCAGTTCGCGAGCTGCTGCTATGTGGTCCTCGACCCGGCGACGGGTGTGGCCGAGGCCGTCCGGGCCGGGCATCCGCAGCCGCTGCTGCGGCGCCCGGACGGGACGGCGGAGGTGCTGGAGCTCGCGGGCGGTCTGGTCCTGGGGATCGACGCCGACGCCACGTATCCGGTCACCGAACTGCACCTGGACCCGGGCGCGGTTCTCGCCCTGTACACGGACGGCCTGGTGGAGCGTCCGGGCCACGACATCGACGAGGGGGTCGAGTGGCTGCGCCGCACCTTCTCCGTCACGGGACAGATTCCCCTCACGGAGACGGCTGACCGGCTGATCCGCGACGCCCGGCAGGCCACCGACCGGCCGGACGACATCGCCGTCCTGCTCGCCGCTCGTTGGACGGACTGAGCGGCCGTACCGAAGACGTCAGGGACGGTAGTTGTCGGTCTGCGTCGGCGGCGCGTTGTGCGCCGAGAAGGACGAGAACGACGTGCGGTCGTCGCGTGCCTGGTTGCGCCGCGCCTCCTCGATGAGAAGGCCGTCGGCGTTCTCGGTGCGACCGCTCCCCCGGCGCAACAGCTTCACGATGAGCAGCAGGACGACCGCGCCCAGCACACCGAAGAACACAAGAACCGTGGTCATGACGGGCTCCCCCCACGTCGTCGAGCCGTCGCCTCCCCCGGGCGTCGGCTTCCGCACACCGTATCCCGGAAGCGATCGGGCCGGAACGGTGAGGTGCGACCGCGTGCCCTCACCCGGTCGGCCCCGGGCGCTGGTCGGCCGGGCCCGTCCCGGCGAGGCTGGGCCCATCAGCAGGCAGCCCGAGGAGGAACAGTGCAGCAGGACAAGCAGCCGGAGTACGGACCGGTGGTCTTCCGTGACCGCTCCGCCGGGTTCGCCTTCCTGACCCGGTCCACGGCGACCAGCGAGGAGACCATCGAGTGGGACGACGGCCACACCTATCCGGTGGTCGACGTCGAGATCTCCTCCGAGAGCCACCCGTTCTACACGGGCAAGGCACGCACGGTGGACTCCGAGGGCCGGATCTCGAAGTTCGAGCGCCGCTACGGCGAGGGCGGCCAGGAATCCTGATCCGGCGTCGTCGGGTCCGGCTCGCAGGGTGAGCGGGTCGGTTCGATGTGATGATCTGACGCCCGACGACGCGGACGGGTTCGCGGAGGCGCCGGCGCCGGCCCTGGTGGTCGAGCGTCGCCGACCCTCCGCGAACCCGGTTCTCACCTCAACGGGCGGAAGAAGGAACGCAGTTCGGCGGCGACCTGCTCGGGTTCCTCATGCGCCATGAAGTGGCCGCCGCGACGCGGGGTGTTCCAGTGCCGCAGGTCGCGGAAGGTGCGCTCGGCGAGACTGCGGGGGAAGTCCGCGTAGGCCGGCTCATGGCTCAGGGTGACCGCGGCGGGAACCTGGACGGGCGGGACGGCCCGGTTGTGGTGGTAGTCGTAGTACTGCCGGAACGACGAACCGATGGTGCCGGTGGCCCAGTACAGCGTGGCGACCGTCAGCAGGGTGTCCCGGTCCCAGCGGGACTCGAGGTCGCCGGCGCAGTCGCTCCAGTCGCGGTACTTGTCGGCGATCCAGGCGAGGAGTCCGGCCGGTGAGTCCCGCAGGGCGGCGGCGATGGTGTCGGGCCGGGTGCACATGATCTCGCTGTAGCCCTGATCGCCTTCGTCGTAGGCGGCGAGCGCGTCGAGGTAGGCGCGTTCCTCCGGGGTGGCCGGGTGCGCCTCGAAGTCGCCGGTGACGACGGCGGAGGTGATGTGGACTCCGGCGACGTCGCCGGGGTACAGGGCGCCGAGCCACTGCGTCACGCCTCCGCCGATGTCCCCGCCGAAGGCGCCGAAGCGCTCGTATCCGAGGGTTCGGGTCATCAGCGTGTGCCAGGTCTCGGCGACTCCGCGGCGGGTGAACGGCCCGGCGGGCAGGGCCGACCAGAGGAAGCCGGGCAGCGAGGGGACGACGACGTCGAAGGCGTCGGCGGGGTCGCCACCGTGGGCGGCGGGGTCGGCGAGCAGATCGGCCACGCGCAGCATCTCCACGAAGCTGCTCGGCCAGCCGTGGGAGAGGATCAGCGGCAGCGGCTCCGGGCCGCCCTCGGTCCGACGGGCGCGCAGATGGACGTAGTGCACCGGTCGTCCCGCCACCTGGGCGAGGTGGTGCGGATAGGTGTTGAGGACCGCCTCCGCCTTCGCCCAGTCGAAGCCGTCCGCCCAGTGGGCGACGAGTTCGCGCAGATGCCCTGGATCGGCGCCGGCCGCCCAGTAGGTGGAGTCGGACGGTTCGGTGAAGAGGGTGCGGTTCAGACGGTGCCGCAGGTCGTGCAGGACGTCGTCGGACACGGAGATCCGGAAGGGTGTGACGGTCATGGTTCCTTCGCTCAGGAGTGCTCGGCCGGCGGGCGCTCCCGGTGCGCGGATCAGACAGACGCGACGAGGAGGGCCCGTTCGAAGTGCGGGTCGTCGTACATGCGGGCTCACCTCCTGGTTCGGCGTGTTCTCCGACCGTACCGGCAGCGCCGTGGCGGCGCATCCCGGTAAACGACG
>NZ_JBHTTQ010000131.1:0-18327 GCF_042794475.1 Streptomyces sp. NPDC056527 | reverse complement strand
GGCCCGCTGGGGCCGAGCGGTGCGAGGGGCGCCGGTGAGAGATCAGATCCGGTCCAGGACCCGCGTCAGCAGCTCGCCCATCCGCGCCGCCGAGTCGCGTCCCGCCTGCAGGACCTCCTCGTGGTTCAGCGGCTCGCCCGAGAGACCGGCCGCCAGGTTGGTGACCAGGGAGATGCCCAGGACCTCGGCGCCCGCCTCGCGGGCCGCGATGGCCTCAAGGACGGTGGACATGCCGACCAGGTCGCCGCCCATGACGCGGACCATGTTGATCTCGGCCGGGGTCTCGTAGTGCGGCCCGGGGAACTGCACGTAGACGCCCTCTTCGAGGGTCTCGTCGACGTCCTTGCACAGCGCGCGCAGGCGCGGCGAGTACAGGTCGGTGAGGTCCACGAAGTTCGCGCCGACGATCGGGGAGGCGGCCGTCAGGTTGATGTGGTCGCTGATCAGGACCGGCTGGCCGGGGCGCATGCCCTCGCGCAGACCACCACAGCCGTTGGTCAGCACGACGGTCTTGCAGCCGGCGGCGACGGCGGTGCGCACACCGTGGGCGACGGAGGCGACGCCCCGGCCCTCGTAGAAGTGCGTACGGCCCAGGAAGACCAGGACGTGCTTGGCGCCGATCTTGTACGAGCGGACCTTGCCGCCGTGTCCCTCGACGGCCGGCGGCGGGAAGCCGGGAAGCTCGGTCACGGGGAACTCGGCCTCCGGAGCGCCGAGCGCGTCGACGGCCGGCGCCCAGCCGGAGCCCATGACGAGGGCCACGTCGTGGGTCTCGATTCCGGTCAGCTCGCGAAGACGCGCGGCAGCGGCCTCGGCGGCCTCGTACGGGGTGGCAGTTGCGTTCACTGACTCTCTCGCCTCGGGGAGGGGAGTCCGAGGGAGGAGCCCCGGACGGATTTCATACGCGCAGAAGCGTAGCCCGAGAATTCCTACGCGCGTAGATGACGATGCTGACGGACATGCGATCGTTGTCTTGTCGTTTCCGACGAATGGAGTAGCGGAGGCCACACAAAGCTTCCGCCAGGCCGATACCGCCATGAACCGGGACCGGCCGCTCACGGGGCACGGGCAGCCCCTAGCAAGGCCGCTTGCGCAGCTCCATCACATAGTCGTGCGGCGCTCCCGCCGACTCGGCCGCGTCCGCGATCTCGCCGAGGTAGCGCGCCGAAGGCAGCCCGCCCTCGTACGCGTTCAGGACGTACAGCCAGGTCGGCTCCTCGCCGTCCAGGGTGTGTACGCGGACCCGCATCCGGCGGTAGATGTCGAGGCCGACACCCTCCCAGCGGTCCATCGAGTCCTCGTCCATCGGCGCGATGTCGTAGAGCGCGACGAACACCTGGGAACGCGGCGCCTCGACGATCGTGGGCAGCGCGCCCTCCCAGCCCATCTGCTCGCCGCCGAAAGTCAGCCGCCAGCCGTTGAGCCACCCGGTGCCGCGCAGCGGGGAGTGCGGGGCGCGGCGGGTCATGAGCCGCGCGTCGAGGTTGCCGGCGTACGCGGCGTAGAGCGACATGGGGTCGAGGGTACGGGAGGGAGAGGGTGCACGCGGAAGTCCGTGGTGGGGGCCGTATGGAGGCCCCGGCGAGAGACCGCCCCCGGCGTACGGGACAATGGGGTACGCACTTGAAGCGTGCGGGACAATGGCGTACGCACTGCAGCCCCAGCGGGGGGACCCCCCGGCAGAACGAGAGCGCGAGGCGTAGATCCCTGTGACCCGGATCGTGATCATCGGCGGCGGACCCGGCGGATACGAGGCTGCCCTGGTGGGCGCCCAACTCGGCGCGGAGGTGACCGTCGTCGACTGCGACGGCCTCGGCGGCGCGTCCGTCCTGACCGACTGCGTCCCCTCGAAGACCCTCATCGCGACGGCCGAGGTGATGACCACCTTCGACTCCTCGTACGAGGAGCTGGGCATCATCGTCGCCGACGACACCCCGCACGTGGAGCAGGCCGCCCGCGTCGTCGGTGTCGACCTCGGCAAGGTCAACCGACGGGTGAAGCGCCTCGCGCTCGCCCAGTCCCACGACATCACCGCCTCCGTCACCCGGGCCGGCGCCCGCGTGCTGCGCGGCCGCGGCCGGCTCTCGGGCCGCCAGGCCGTGGACGGTTCCCGCCAGGTGATCGTGACCTCGGCCGACGGCACGGAGGAGGCGCTGACCGCCGACGCCGTGCTGATCGCGACCGGCGGCCACCCGCGCGAGCTGCCCGACGCCCAGCCCGACGGCGAGCGGATCCTGAACTGGACCCAGGTCTACGACCTCAAGGAGCTCCCCGAGGAGCTCATCGTGGTCGGTTCGGGTGTGACGGGTGCCGAGTTCGCCGGCGCCTACCAGGCGCTCGGCTCGCGGGTGACCCTGGTGTCGAGCCGCGACCGGGTCCTGCCCGGCGAGGACCCGGACGCCGCCGCCGTCCTGGAGGACGTCTTCCGCCGCCGCGGCATGAACGTCATGGCCCGCTCGCGCGCCGAGTCGGTCAAGCGCGTCGGCGACCGCGTCGAGGTCACCCTGGCCGACGGCCGGGTCATCTCCGGCTCCCACTGCCTCATGGCCGTCGGCGCCATCCCGAACTCGGCCGGCATGGGTCTGGAGGAGGCCGGGGTCAGGCTCAAGGACTCGGGCCACATCTGGACCGACCGGGTCTCCCGTACCTCCGCGCCGGGCGTGTACGCCGCCGGTGACGTCACCGGCGTCTTCGCGCTCGCCTCCGTGGCGGCGATGCAGGGCCGGATCGCGATGTACCACTTCCTCGGCGACGCGGTGGCCCCGCTGAACCTGAAGACGGTCTCCTCGAACGTCTTCACCGATCCCGAGATCGCCACCGTCGGCTTCACCCAGGCCGACGTGGACGCGGGCACGATCGAGGCCCGGGTCGTCAAGCTGCCGCTGCTGCGCAACCCGCGCGCCAAGATGCAGGGCATCCGGGACGGTTTCGTCAAGATCTTCTGCCGTCCGGGCACGGGTATCGTGGTCGGCGGCTGTGTCGTCGCCCCGAAGGCGAGCGAGCTGATCCACCCGATCTCGATCGCGGTCGACAACAATCTGACGGTCGAACAGATCGCAAACGCTTTCACCGTGTACCCCTCCCTGTCGGGCTCGATCGCCGAAGTGGCACGGCAGTTGCACACCCGAAAGGCGACGGGCGAGGGCTGACCCGCCGTCCCGCCTGGGGAGATGTGGACAACCCCCGGCAAGGCGGGACAAGGAACGATCAACGACGGGGCCTCCCATACCACTTGGGGGCCCCGTCTGTGCGCATCTTCTGCAATTCGGCGCATAGTGCTGAAAAGTATCTGCCGGTCACGTTACTGTCGGTTTCGTGTTCGCTGCAGAACGTCGTCAGTTGATCCTCGAAATGGTGCGCGCCAACGGAGCCGTGTCGCTCCGTGAGCTCGCCCGCGTCGTCCAGACCTCAGAAGTGACCGTACGGCGGGACGTGCGGGCGCTGGAGGCAGAAGGACTCCTCGACCGCCGGCACGGCGGTGCGGTACTCCCGGGCGGGTTCACCCGAGAGTCCGGCTTCCCGCAGAAATCCCATCTCGCGACCGCGGAGAAGACGGCCATCGCCGACGTCGCCGCGAGTCTCGTCGAAGAGGGCGAGGCGATCGTCGTCGGCGCCGGGACCACCACGCAGGAGCTGGCGCGCCGGCTCGCCCGCGTGCCCGGCCTCACGGTGGTCACCAACTCCCTGCTCGTCGCCCAGGCGCTGGCCCATGCCAACCGGGTCGAGGTCGTCATGACCGGCGGCACGCTGCGTGGCTCCAACTACGCGCTGGTGGGCAGCGGGGCGGAGCAGTCCCTCCAGGGGCTGCGGGTCTCCCGCGCCTTCCTCTCCGGGAGCGGTCTGACCGCCGAGCGCGGCCTGTCCACGTCCAACATGCTCTCCGCGAGCGTGGACCGGGCGCTGGTGCAGGCGGCGGCGGAGGTCGTGGTGCTGGCCGATCACACCAAGCTCGGCACCGACACCATGTTCCAGACGGTGCCGACGGACGTGATCACCCGCCTCGTCACCGACGAGCCGCCGGCGCACGACGACCGGGCCGCCACGGAGCTCCAGGCGCTGGCCGACCAGGGCGTCCAGATCGCGGTGGCGGGGACGGGACCGGGTGGGGACAGCGTCCCCCCGGGCGGCGGCCGCCCTCGCCGTGACGTTCCGCTTCCCGGTCAGCGCGCCCGGCACCAACCCGGCCAATTCCGCGGAGCCGCCGCCTCCTTGGCGAGCGAGGTGCTTCAGCCGGAGCGGACGGCCCGGGTCGCGGACATGCGCAGGCGCTGAGCCGGGACCGCCGCGGACCGAGCGCGGACGTCGATGCGTCGTGGTACGGGGTTGAGGTCCGAGGCGTCGAGGTCCGGCCGGTCAGTCCGTCCGGCGCGGGCGTCGAGGTCCGGGGTTCGGGGCGTCGAGGTCCGGCTGTCCGTCCGGCGCAGGCGTCGAGGTCCGGGCAGCGGCTTCCGGCTCCGCCGGCGCTGTGGCCTGCGGCCGGCGGTGCACCTCGGCTCAATCGGGCGCGTGAGCCGATCGCCCGCGGGCTCAGCTCTTCATGCCCCGTAGGGTCAGGGCCAGCAGCCGGTCCGGCAACTCCTCGTCGTCCGGGTTCTGTTCGGCCGCCAGCGCGATCGCGTGGGTGAGCTGCATCAGATCGCCGATCGACACATCGGTACGGACCGTGCCGGCCTCGCGGGCCCGGCCCAGCAGGATCTCGCCGGCCGCGCGCAGCGGCACGTTGCACTGCGCGAGCGCCGAACTCTCGTCCCGTGACGCCGACATGAGCGCCCGGGCGAAGCCCCGGTACTCAGCCGCATGCGTGATCAGGGCGCGCAGCCACTCCACGAGTGCCGGACACGGCTCCTCGGCCGCCGCGAGTTCACGGCCCCGCTGAAGCAGCGCGGCCAGGGCTTCCTGGAAGACGGCGTTCACCAGCGCGTCCCGGGTGGGGAAGTGCCGGTAGAGCGTGCCGATGCCGACCCCCGCGCGACGCGCGACGTCCTCCAGCGAGGCGTCCGTACCGTGCTCGGCGAAGGCTGCGCGGGCCTCGGTCAGCAGCCGCTCGTGGTTGCGGCGCGCGTCGGCGCGCATGGGGGCTCCTCGGTTGGGCGAAGGGCCCGCAGGCGGTGTGCCTGCGGGCCCTTCCCAGCGTACAAACGGCCTCTGCCGTCGGTCGTCAGTCCTTGATCTCGCAGATCGCGGCGCCGGAGGTGATCGACGCACCGACCTCCGCCGACAGGCCCTTGATGGTGCCGGAGCGGTGCGCGTTGAGCGGCTGCTCCATCTTCATGGCTTCCAGGACGACGATCAGGTCGCCCTCCTTGACCTCCTGGCCCTCCTCGACGGCCACCTTCACGATGGTGCCCTGCATCGGGGAGGCGAGGGTGTCGCCGGAGGCGGTCGGGCCGGACTTCTTCGCGGCACGGCGCTTCGGCTTGGCGCCGGCGGCCAGACCCGTACGGGCCAGGGACATGCCGAGCGAGGACGGGAGGGAGACCTCCAGGCGCTTGCCGCCGACCTCGACGACGATCGTCTCGCGGCCCGACTCGTCCTCCTCGGCCTCGGAGCCCGCCGGGGCGAACGGCTTGATCTCGTTGACGAACTCGGTCTCGATCCACCGGGTGTGGACACGGAACGGGTCCGCGGTGAACGCCGGGTCGACGACGACCGCCTGGTGGAACGGGATGGCCGTGGCCATGCCCTCCACCTTGAACTCGGCCAGGGCGCGGGCGGCGCGCTGGAGCGCCTGCTCGCGGGTGGCGCCGGTGACGATCAGCTTGGCCAGGAGCGAGTCCCAGGCCGGGCCGATGACCGAGCCGGACTCGACGCCCGCGTCCAGCCGGACACCGGGGCCGGTCGGCGCGTCGAAGGTGGTGACGGTGCCGGGCGCGGGCAGGAAGTTGCGACCCGGGTCCTCACCGTTGATACGGAACTCGAACGAGTGACCCCTTATGGCCGGGTCGTCGTAGCCCAGCTCCTCGCCGTCGGCGATCCGGAACATCTCGCGGACCAGGTCGATGCCGGTGACCTCTTCGGTGACCGGGTGCTCGACCTGGAGACGGGTGTTGACCTCCAGGAAGGAGATCGTGCCGTCGACGCCGACCAGGAACTCGACCGTGCCGGCGCCGACGTAGCCGGCCTCCTTCAGGATCGCCTTGGAAGCGGCGTACAGCTCGGCGTTCTGTGCCTTGGAGAGGAACGGCGCGGGGGCCTCCTCGACGAGCTTCTGGTGGCGGCGCTGGAGCGAGCAGTCACGGGTGGAGACGACGACCACGTTGCCGTGGGAGTCGGCCAGGCACTGGGTCTCGACGTGCCGGGGCTTGTCGAGGTAGCGCTCGACGAAGCACTCGCCGCGGCCGAAGGCGGCGACGGCCTCACGGACGGCGGAGTCGTACAGCTCCGGCACCTCTTCGAGGGTGCGGGCGACCTTCAGACCGCGACCGCCACCACCGAAGGCGGCCTTGATCGCGATCGGCAGTCCGTGCTCCTCGGCGAAGGCGACGACCTCGTCGGCGCCGGAGACCGGGTCGGGCGTGCCCGCGACGAGCGGGGCGCCCGCACGCTGGGCGATGTGACGGGCCGCCACCTTGTCGCCGAGGTCACGGATGGCCTGCGGCGGCGGGCCGATCCAGGTCAGACCGGCGTCGATCACGGCCTGGGCGAACTCGGCGTTCTCGGAAAGGAACCCGTAGCCGGGGTGGATCGCGTCCGCGCCCGAGTCCTTTGCAGCCTGAAGCACCTTGGCCATGTCCAGATAGCTGGCGGCCGGGGTGTCACCGCCCAGAGCGAACGCCTCGTCGGCCGCGCGGACGTGCAGAGCGTCCCGGTCCGGATCGGCGTAGACGGCTACGCTGGCGATCCCGGCATCCCGGCAAGCACGGGCGACACGGACAGCGATTTCGCCACGGTTGGCGATGAGCACCTTGCGCACGATGGCTCCCTCCTTGAAACAAGCTGAGTTTAGGGACTGCCGACACGGCACTTCGACCCGTCCCCAGTGGTGAGCTTGCCCACACGGAGCGTGATACGAGGCTTGCTCGGGTCGTGAAATCCCTTGTCGTACCACGGTACGCAGGGTTCCTCTACGGCACAGTAGCTCCGAGGTGTGGCACAGGTCTCTGTTCAAGGGACCAGTCGCGGATCGGGTTTCTTTGTGGAGTCCCTACGAATGGCGCAATGATTCTTTGCCGCCTCATCCGTACGCGCGGACCCTTGTCCGAAGGTTTACCCGGCAGTAGCCTTCCCGCTGTCATCCGTACTGCAGGTAACAACCGGTTTTCAGGGGGTGGCCCAGGTGGCCCGCAGACCGATAGCTCTCGTGACGGCGGCGGTGCTCTTCCTGGAGGCACCGGCAATCGTCGCGCTCAACGCCGTCATGGCACGGTTCGTCGAGATCCAGTCGATGTCCCTCGACGGCCTCGATCCGGACCACATGGTGACCGGTACGTGGGCCCTCGGCATAGTCTCCGGGCTGCTGCTCGCGCTCTGCGCCACCGTCGCCCTCGTCGCCGGTATACGCGACAAGCGCCCCGGGCGTGTCGGCCGGGGCCTGCTCATCGGCTGCGCCGTCGTGCACGGCGTGCTCGGCGCGGTGACGATCGGTCTGATCGGCTGGGGCGCCTTCGCGTTCATGACCGTCGTGCTCGGCCTCGTCGTGTTGACGCTGGTGGCGTACGGAAAGGGCGCCGACGCCCTGGACGAGGCGACGGCGCCCGCGTAGGACCGGCGCGGCCGTCAGGTCCACAGGTCGGTGATGGAGATCCCCAGCTTGGCGAGCAGGTTGCGCAGCAGGGGCAGCGACAGGCCGATCACATTGCCCGGGTCCCCGTCGATGCCGTCGATGAACGGCGCCGAGCGGCCGTCGAGCGTGAACGCGCCCGCCACGTGCAGCGGTTCGCCGCTCGCCACGTACGCGGCGATCTCGGCGTCCGTCGGCTCACCGAAACGGACGACGGTCGAGGCGGTCGCCGACTCGTAGCGCTTGGCCGCCGTGTCGTACACGCAGTGACCCGTCTGGAGGATGCCCACCCGTCCGCGCATCGCCTTCCAGCGCGCGGTGGCCTCCTCGGCGTCGGCCGGCTTGCCGAGGGCCTGCTTGTCGAGCTCCAGGACGGAGTCGCAGCCGATGACCAGGGCGCCGAAGGCCTCGGGGCGTGCGGCCACATGGGCGGCCTTGGCCTCGGCGAGCGCGAGGGCGAGTTCGGCGGGGGTCGGTGCGTGCACCTTGTCCTCGTCGACGCCGCTCACGATGACCTCGGGGGCGAGTCCGGCCTGCCGCAGCAGTGCGAGACGGGCGGGCGAGGCGGAGGCGAGCACGACACGGCGGCGATCAGCAGTCATGGGGGAAGCGTAGCCAGTGTCAGTGGAGGCCGACCACGAACATCGCCACCACCATCGCCAGGGCCAGCAGGATGGACGCGCGACGCAGCATGGCCTGCATGTCGCGCATCTCCTCCGGCGGCTCGTTCTTCGGGTCGGACCACAGCATGACCACGATCCTGCTGGTGGGACGGCCTGGGCGCCTGAGTACCCGTACTCAGGCGCCGGGGTGCCAACGGACTAATTACGGCGTGGTGAACACTCCGTCACCGGCCGCCGACAGCGCCGCCCGGACCGCGCGCTCCGCGTCCGCCGGGCCCAGCGGCTCGCGCGTGATCATGAAGCGGTAGTAGAGCGGGGCCGAGACCGCGCGCAGCAGTTCGAGGCCGTCCGTCTCGGCGGGGATCTCGCCGCGGGCCGCGCCGCGCTTCACGACCGGGGCCCATTCCTCCAGGCGGGCGCGGTAGAAGCCGTTCAACGCCTCGGCGCACTCCTCGTCGCAGGCCGCGGCGGCGATGACCGCACGGAAGACGGCGCCCATACGGGGGTCGGTGAGGGTCTTGGTGACGAGCGCGGCGTTGGCCCGCAGGTCGCCCGCGAGGCTGCCGGTGTCGGAGGCCGGGAGGGACTGCTCCGCCATGTCGCGCAGCAGGTCGGCGACGAGGCCGACGGGGGAGCCCCAGCGGCGGTAGACGGTCGTCTTGCCGACCCCCGCGTTCGCGGCGACATGGTCCATGTTCAGCGCGTGGAAGCCCGCCGCGGCCAGGGCGTCCTCGGTCGCGTCGAGGACGGCCCGGCGCACCTTCGCGGTACGGCCCCCGGGGCGCACGGTGCCGGGCACGGCCGGCTGGCTCTCAGTCAAACGGGTCACCTGTTCCATTAACGCCTTCGAGTCTGCTACGGTGCGGGACATCTTAACGGAACCGTAAGCCCATTAAGAGGTCTCGCCCATGGTTGCCACCGCTCTCGGGTCCCACACCGACGTCCGTACCGACCGCATGGACGGACGGATGCGACTCGTCCTCCTCGTCCTCCTCGTCGCCCAGTTCATGCTGGCCGTCGACTTCTCGATCCTGAACGTCGCCCTGCCCGTCATCGGCGAAGGACTCGGCTTCACCCTGGGCAACCTCCAGTGGATCGCCACCGCCTTCGCCCTCGCCGCCGCCGGATTCACCCTCCTCCTCGGGCGCGTCGCCGACATCGTGGGCCGCCGCCGGCTCTTCCTCGCCGGCATGGCGCTCCTCGGCGCCTCCTCCCTCGTCGGCGGTCTCGCCACGAATCCGGGGATGCTGATGGCCGCGCGTGTCGCCCAGGGCCTCGCCACCGCCGCGGTCACCCCCGCCGGGCTGGCCCTGCTCACGTCCTCCTTCCCGGAGGGGCCCCTGCGCGCCAAGGCGCTCGGCCTCAACGGCGCGCTCATGTCGGCAGGCTTCACCACCGGCGCCGTCCTCGGAGGTGTCCTGACCGATCTGCTCTCCTGGCGCTGGGCCTTCTTCGTCAACGTGCCGGTCGCGCTCGCCGTGCTGCTCGTCGCGCCCGCCGTCCTGAAGGAGAGCCGCCCCGCCGTCCGCCCCCGCCTCGACATCCCCGGCGCGATCACCGTCACCGGCGGACTCCTCGCCCTCGTCCTCGGCCTCACCACCGAACCCCTGGCAATCCCCCTCGGCGTCGCGCTGCTGGTCGCCTTCTGGTTCGTGGAGCGGCGGGCCGCCTCGCCCCTCGTACCCGTACGGATCCTCACGCGCCGCACCGTCGTCCTCGGCAACCTCGCCGGGCTCGTCGCCTTCGTCACCGAGACCTCGCTGGTCTTCCTGATGACGCTCTACCTCCAGGACGTCCTCGGCTTCTCACCGCTCGCGGCCGGTCTGTCGTTCGGCGTCCTCGGCGCGGGCACGGTCCTCGGCGGGGTGTACGCCTCGCGCTTCATCGGCCGCTACGGCGCCCGGGCCGCCCTCGTCGCCGGCGGGCTCGTCCAGGCCGCGGCCACCCTCTCCCTGTACGCCCTGGGCGACGACGGGAGCCTGCTCTGGCTGCTGCTCGCCGGCACCTTCGTCGGCGGCGTCGGCAACATGCTCGCCATCGTCGGCTTCATGGTCACCGCGACCTCCGGACTGCCCGACTCCGAGCAGGGGATGGCGACCGGGCTCGCCACCATGACCCAGCAGATCGGCATCACCATGGGCACGCCGATCATGAGCGCCGTCGTGCTCACCTCCACCACCGTCCTCGACGGCATCGGCCTCGCGGTCCTCGTCAACGCCGCGATCGTCCTCGCCGGAGCGCTCGCGACGAGCCTCTTCCTGCGCCGCTCCTGACCACTCCGCACGCCTCCGCAAGGGAACCCGCCATGAAGAAGCTCCTCGCCCCACTGCTCGCCGCCGCCCTCGGCCTCACCCTGCTCTCCGGCACCCAGGCCGCCGGCGCCCGCCCCGCGCCCGCCCCGCGGTGGCACGCCGCCTGGGGCGCAGCCCCCCAGCTCCCCGCCACCGGCTTCACCGCCAACTGGTCCCAGGAGGGCTTCTCGCGCCAGACCCTCCGGCAGGTCGTCCGCGTCACCGAGGACGGCGAACGGGTCAGGATCCGGCTCAGCAACGCCTACGGGACCTCACCCCTGACCGTCACCGGCGCCACCGTCGCCCGCACCGCGACCGGCGCCGCCGTCGAAACCGGCTCGGTACGCCACCTCACCTTCGGCGGCGAACGGTCCGTCTCCGTCCCCGCCCACGGCGAACTGCGCAGCGACCCGGCCCGGCTCGACCTGGAGCGCCTGGAGTCGGTGACCGTCACCCTCTACCTCGCCGGAACGACCGGCCCCGCCACCTTCCACTCCCAGGCGTGGGCCGACAGCTACCGCGCCGAGGGCGACCACCGTGCCGACACCGAAGGGCGCGCCTTCACCGCCCGAAGCCAGTCCTGGTACTACCTCGACGGCGTCGAGGTCAGCGGCGGAACCCCGCCGCGCAAGGGCGGAGTGGTCCTCTTCGGGGACTCCATCACCGACGGCTTCGGCTCCACCCCGAACGCGAACCGCCGCTACTCCGACGCGCTCGCCGAACGGATCGACCGACCCGTGCTGAACGCCGGCATCGGCGGCAACCTGGTCCTCAACGACTCGGCCTGGTACGGCGAACGCTCCACCGCCCGGTTCCGCCGTGACGCGCTCGACCAGCCCGGAGTCACCACCGTCGCCCTGCTCCAGGGAGTCAACGACATCGGCTTCAGCGAGGTCGCGCTGAAGCCCGTGCCCCAGCCCACCTACAAGCCCTCGCCTGTCGTCACCTCGGCCGAACTCATCGCCGCCTACCGTCAGTTGATCGACGCGGCACACGCCCGTGGGGTACGGGTCGTCGGCTCGACGCTGCTGCCCTTCAAGGGCAGCAGCCACTGGGGACCGACCGCCGAACGGACCAGCGCCGAGGTCGACCACTGGATCAGGACCTCGGGCGAGTTCGACGCGGTCGTCGACTTCGCTCGGCTCCTCGCCGACCCGAAGGACCCGAAGGCGCTGAACCCGGCGTACGCGGACGCGGACCGGCTGCACCCCAACGACGCCGGATACCGCGTGATGGCCGCGGCGATCGCACCCCTCGTCTGACCCCGGACGCGCGAAGGCCGGACCTCCCGCACAAGAGGTCCGGCCTTTCGGGGTGCGTGGACCGGCTAGGCCGGCCAGTAGGAGCGCGCCCAGGAGCGCGGCCCCGGGCGGTGCCGTACCTCGCGCGCGATCCGTGACGGATCCGACCAGCCCTCGGGAACCACCGGGCCGCCGCCGGCCGCGGACGCCGCCGCCGTCGCCGCGGCCCGGGCCTGGACCACCGCCAGTGCGGCGGCCAGCTCCTCCGGGGTCGGGTTTCCTCGTACGACCTTGATCACAGCGGCTCCTTACAGGGGGATGTTGCCGTGCTTCTTCGGAGGCAGGGATTCCCGCTTCGTCCGCAGCTGACGCAGGCCCTTCACGATCTGCGGGCGGGTGTCCGACGGCATGATCACGCCGTCGATGTAGCCCCGCTCGGCCGCCGTGTACGGGTTGAGGAGGGTGTCCTCGTACTCCTGGATGAGCCGGGCGCGCTCGGCCTCCTGGTCCTCGGCCGCCGCGATGGTGCGCCGGTGCAGGATGTTCACCGCGCCCTGCGCGCCCATGACCGCGATCTGCGCCGTCGGCCAGGCGAGGTTGAGGTCGGCACCCAGGTGCTTGGAGCCCATGACGTCGTACGCGCCGCCGAACGCCTTGCGCGTGATGACGGTGATCAGCGGGACCGTCGCCTCGGCGTACGCGTAGATCAGCTTGGCGCCCCGGCGGATGATGCCGCCGTACTCCTGGTCCACACCCGGCAGGAAGCCCGGCACGTCGACGAAGGTGATCACCGGGATGTTGAAGGCGTCGCAGGTGCGGACGAAGCGCGCGGCCTTCTCGGAGGCGTTGATGTCCAGGCAGCCGGCGAACTGCATCGGCTGGTTGGCGACGATGCCGACCGGGAAGCCCTCGACCCGGCCGAAGCCGGTCAGGATGTTCGGAGCGAACAGCGCCTGGGTCTCCAGGAACTCGCCGTCGTCGACGATGTGCTCGATGACGGTGTGCATGTCGTACGGCTGGTTGGCGGAGTCCGGGATCAGGACGTCCAGCTCGCGGTCCTCGTCGTTCACCTCCGTCTCGGCGACCTCGGGGAAGGCCGGCGGCTCGGAAAGGTTGTTCGACGGCAGATACGACAGCAGGGACTTGACGTACTCGATCGCGTCCTTCTCGTCGCCCGCCATGTGGTGCGCGACACCCGAGGTGGTGTTGTGCGTCCGGGCGCCGCCCAGCTCCTCGAAGCCGACGTCCTCGCCGGTGACCGTCTTGATGACGTCCGGGCCGGTGATGAACATGTGCGAGGTCTGGTCCACCATCACCGTGAAGTCGGTGATCGCGGGGGAGTAGACCGCGCCGCCCGCGCAGGGGCCGACGACCAGGGAGATCTGCGGGATCACGCCCGAGGCGTGGGTGTTGCGGCGGAAGATCTCGCCGTACATGCCGAGGGCCATGACGCCCTCCTGGATGCGGGCGCCACCGGAGTCGTTGATGCCGACGACCGGGCAGCCGGTCTTCAGGGCGAAGTCCATCACCTTCATGATCTTCTGGCCGAAGACCTCGCCGAGGGCTCCGCCGAAGACCGTGAAGTCCTGCGAGAACACGGCGACCGGGCGCCCGTCGACGGTGCCGTAGCCGGTGACCACGCCGTCGCCGTAGGGCCGGGTCTTCTCCAGGCCGAAGTTGGTCGACCGGTGCCGGGCCAGCTCGTCGAGCTCCACGAAGGAGCCCTCGTCGAGCAGCAGCTCGATGCGCTCCCGCGCGGTCAGCTTGCCCTTCGCGTGCTGCTTCTCCACGGCACGCTCGGAACCGGCGTGGGTCGCCTCGTCAATCCGGCGCTGCAGATCCGCGATCTTGCCCGCGGTCGTGTGAATGTCGATCTCTTGCGGCTCTACCGACTCGGACATCGGGATGCGGCTCCCTGCCTGGTCACGGGGGTTCGTTGGCTACGAATGGGCTAATGCTCGGCTACTGATCCGTAGGGTATCGACGCCGATACGGTTCGGCACTGCGGTCTTTGCCACACCTAGTCTGGCTTGCATGACGTCCTCTCATGGCTCAGGAGGGCCCTGGTCCGACCTGGACCGGCCCCCGCTCAACGCCGCCTCGCTGCGCCGTGCGCTCGTGCTTCCCGACGGCCTGTGGACCTCGCTCGACGTGGTCACCACCACCGGCTCCACCAATTCCGACCTGACCGCCCGCGCCGACGAGCTGCCCGAAGGGGCCGTGCTCGTCGCCGAGGAGCAGACCGAGGGCCGCGGCCGCCTGGACCGCAGCTGGATCGCGCCCGCCCGGTCCGGGCTCTTCCTCTCGGTCCTGCTCAAGCCCGCCGTGCCCGTGCACCGGTGGGGCTGGCTGCCGCTGCTCACCGGAGTCGCCGCCGCGACCGGGCTCGCGAAGTCCGCCGGGGTGGACCTTTCCCTCAAGTGGCCGAACGACCTGCTGGTTTCGATCGGCGGCGAGGAGCGGAAGACCGGCGGCATCCTCGCCGAGCGGGCGGGCGAGGACGCCATCGTCGTCGGGCTCGGCATCAATGTCACCCTGCGTGAGGACGAGCTGCCCGTCCCGGCGGCCGGCTCCCTGCTCCTCGCGAACGCGGTCTCGACCGACCGGGACACCCTGCTGCGCTCCGTCCTGCGGTCCCTGGAGCACTGGTACGGCGAATGGGTGCGGGCGGAGGGCAACCCCGCCGCCTCCGGCCTCCAGGAGGCCTACTCCGCCGGCTGCGCGACCCTCGGCCGCCGCGTCCGGGCCGACCTGCCGGGCGAGCGGATGCTGGAGGGCGACGCCGTGGCACTGGACGGCGACGGCCGCCTGGTGGTGGCCACGGAGGGCGGCGGCACCGAGGCGGTCTCGGCCGGCGACATCGTCCACCTCCGCGCGGAGGACTGAGCACCCGGCGCCGTGGGCGCCCGTTCAGCCGATGGAGGAACGGGCGCCCTAAACACGTTGAGGTGGACGTTACGGCGTGAGCTGGCACACACCTGTCGTATCGTGGAGCGCGATCCAGGCGACAGATCGGCAGGGCAGTGGGCAGGGAACGGGCAGGAGGCGGCCGGTGACCGTCGACGACGCGCACAACGGCGGCGAGGCCGAGCCACCGGCGTACCCCACCCCCCACCATGTGGTCGACCACACGGCCGAGCCGACGGACGACCCGCTCGCCATCCGCCTCGAACAGCTCATCCTCGGCGCCGACCGCCGCTACACCCCCTTCCAGGCCGCCCGCACCGCGGGCGTCTCCATGGAGCTGGCCTCCCGTTTCTGGCGCGCGATGGGCTTCGCCGACATCGGTCAGGCCAAGGCGCTGACCGAGGCCGACGTCCTCGCCCTGCGCCGGCTCGCCGGTCTCGTCGAGGCCGGCCTGCTCAGCGAGCCGATGGCCGTGCAGGTCGCCCGGTCCACGGGGCAGACGACCGCCCGGCTGGCCGAGTGGCAGATCGACTCGTTCCTGGAGGGCCTCACCGAGCCCCCCGAGCCCGGCATGACCCGTACCGAGGTCACGTACCCCCTGGTCGAGCTGCTCCTGCCCGAGCTGGAGGAGTTCCTGATCTACGTCTGGCGCCGCCAGCTCGCCGCCGCCACCGGCCGGGTGCTCGTGCAGGCCGCCGACGACGAGGAGATGGTCGACCGGCGCCTCGCGGTCGGCTTCGCGGACCTGGTCGGCTTCACCCGGCTGACCCGCCGCCTGGAGGAGGAAGAGCTCGGCGAGCTGGTCGAGGCCTTCGAGACGACCTGCGCCGACCTGGTCGCCGCGCACGGCGGCCGGCTCATCAAGACCCTCGGCGACGAGGTCCTGTACGCGGCCGACGACGCCGGCACGGCCGCCGAGATCGCGCTGCGGCTGATCGATACGCTCAGCCACGACGAGACCATGCCGGCGCTCCGGGTCGGCATCGCCTTCGGCACGGTGACGACCCGGATGGGCGACGTCTTCGGCACGACGGTGAACCTCGCGAGCCGGCTCACCTCGATAGCCCCCAAGGACACCGTCCTGGTCGACGGCGCGCTCGCCGAGGAGCTGACCCGGACCGGCGACGCGCCGGTCTCGGAGACGCAGGCGGCCGAGGAGGCGGCCCGCGCCGAGAAGGAGGGCGAGGAGCCCCCGACGTACCGCTTCGCACTCCAGCCGATGTGGCAGCGGCCCGTGCGCGGTCTCGGTGTCGTGGAGCCCTGGCACCTGACCCGCCGCCCCACCTAGGATCCCGGTGAACAGTCGTTAACAGGCGTTAACCGGGAGGGTGCGGTCATGTCCGAGCAGTCCGAGCAGCGTTTTGGTGAGTTCGTCGCCGTCCGTAGGCACGAGCACGTCGCCGAGCTCGTCCTCGACCGGCCCAAGGCGATGAACGCCGTCTCCTCCGAGATGGCCCGCTCCATCGGCGCGGCGTGCGCGGCGCTCGCCGACGACGCGTCGGTACGGGTGACAGTGCTGAGCTCCTCCAACGACCGGGCCTTCTGCGTCGGCGCCGACCTCAAGGAGCGCAACTCCTTCACCGACGCCGAGCTGGTCCGTCAGCGTCCGACCGCCCGCGGTGCCTACACCGGCGTCCTGGAGCTGCCGATGCCGACCGTCGCCGCGGTGCACGGCTTCGCGCTCGGCGGCGGCTTCGAGCTGGCGCTCGCCTGCGATGTGATCGTGGCCGACGCGACGGCCGTGGTCGGACTGCCCGAGGTGTCCGTGGGCGTGATCCCCGGCGGCGGCGGCACGCAGCTCCTCCCGCGCCGGGTGGGCGCGGCCCGCGCGGCCGAGCTGGTCTTCACCGCGCGCCGCGTCGAGGCCGCCGAGGCCCGCGAGCTGGGGCTCGTCGACCTGCTGGAGGAGGACGCGCGTACGGCCGCCCTGGAGCTGGCCGGGCGGATCGCGGCCAACTCCCCGGTCGGGCTGCGCGCCGCGAAGCGCGCGATGCGGCTCGGGCAGGGCCTCGATCTGCGGGCCGGCCTGGAGGTCGAGGACGCGGCCTGGCGGTCCGTCGCGTTCTCGGGGGACCGCGCGGAGGGCGTGGCGGCGTTCAATGAGAAGCGGAAGCCCGCGTGGCCGGGTGAGTGATCGGTCA
This sequence comes from Streptomyces sp. NPDC056527, assembly GCF_042794475.1. Classification (NCBI taxonomy): domain Bacteria; kingdom Bacillati; phylum Actinomycetota; class Actinomycetes; order Kitasatosporales; family Streptomycetaceae; genus Streptomyces; species Streptomyces sp. NPDC056527. The sequence goes on along the minus strand of NZ_JBHTTQ010000131.1, from coordinate 1,404 downwards.
CGAGCCGTGTGAGTAACCGCCGAACGGGTGGAAAGTGTCGCAAATGTTCGTAATGTAACTTTCTGTGACGCCTCACCAGTAAAAACAGAAGAAACGTCCCTAAGCTGGAGGAATGGGAGAGGACGTGCGGCTGCGGGCCGTGGTGGCGCTGGCGCAGGCGATGGCGGCTGCGCACACCCCGCGCGAGTTCTGGCGGGCGGCGGCGCTGGGCGCCCGCGACGCGCTCGGCGGGCACTTCGCCGCACTGTCCGTCTGGGAGCGGGACCGCGGCCGGCTGAAGGTGCTGGTGAACGCCGGGGAGCGCGCCGTCGGGGAGGAGGAGTTCCCCGACGCCGAGACCTACCCCGTCCACCAGTTCCCGGAGATCACCGAGTTCCTGCATGCCCAGTGGGCGGGCGGCGGCGAGCCGGACGCCTGGGTGGAGACCGCCGGCGACCGCGTCCCGACCGGCCGTGTCACCGGGCTGCGCAGACGCGGACGCGGCTGCTGCGTGGTCGCGCCGATCGTGCTGCACGGCCGGGCCTGGGGCGAGCTGTACGTGGCGCGCCCCGCAGGGGCGGCGGTCTTCGACCGCGGCGACGCCGACTTCGCGGCGGTGCTCGCGGCCGTCGTGGCGGCGGGCATCGCCCAGACGGAGCGGCTGGAGGAGGTGCGGAAGCTGGCCTTCACCGACCCGCTGACCGGCCTCGCCAACCGCCGCGCCGTCGACACCCGGCTCGACGAGGCGATCGAGCGCTACCGGACGGACGGCTCCGTCGTGAGCCTGGTGGTCTGCGACCTGAACGGGCTGAAGCGCGTGAACGACACCCATGGTCACGCCGTGGGCGACCGCCTGCTGGAACGGTTCGGTTCCGTGCTCTCCCGGTGCGGCGCGATGCTCCCCGGCGCCCTGTCGGCGCGCCTCGGCGGCGACGAGTTCTGCCTGCTCTCGGTGGGCCCGACGTCGGACGAGGTGGTGGCGGTCGCGGACGAACTGTGTGTACGGGCCGGGGAGCTGGAGCTCGGCGAGGGCGTCGCCTGCGGAGTGGCGTCGACGGGCGACCCCATCGGCCCGCTCAAGTCCGCCCGACGCCTCTTCCGGCTGGCGGACGCGGCCCAGTACCAGGCCAAGGCGGCCCGCTCGGCGAAACCTGTCGTGGCGGGCCGCGACGGCACGGTCATCCCCCTCGCGGACGCCCCTCCGGGAGCAAGGGACCGCAGGCGCTTCCGGGACGCACCGCCGGCCCCGCCGGAGGACCGGGGGCCGGACAGCCCTCCGGGGCGCTGAGCCCGCCGGCGGGCGTGGCGCAGGCGGCGCAGTGGGTTTCGCCTCCGAGTGGGCGGAACAGGGCGCGTCGCGTGGTAGGAGCCGACTCGCCCCGGGCCTTGACCGGTTGAACCGCGAGGAGGCGAGGCCCGTGGGGC
>NZ_JBHTTQ010000130.1:0-18551 GCF_042794475.1 Streptomyces sp. NPDC056527 | reverse complement strand
GCCGTCGCCGTACGCCCCTTCCGCAGCTCTCCCGTCTAGATGGTGGGCAGCCAGTCCACCTTCCCCGCCAGCAGTCCGTAGCCGACGAAGGCCACGATGTCGAGCAGCGCGTGCGCCACGACGAGCGGACCCACCCGCCCCCAGCGGCGGTAGAGCAGCACGAAGACCACGCCCATCACGACGTTGCCGACGAACCCCCCGACCCCCTGGTACAGGTGGTACGAACCGCGCAGCACCGAGCTCGCCACCAGCGCGGCCATGGGCGTCCAGCCCAACTGCCCGAGGCGTCGCAGCAGATAGCCGACGACGATGACCTCCTCCAGTACGGAGTTCTGGATCGCCGACAGGATCAGGACGGGGTACTTCCACCACACCTCCGGCAGCGACTCCGGCACCACGGTCAGATTGAAGCCGGTGGCCCGCGCCCCCAGGTAGAAGGCGAGGCCGGCGCTGCCGATCACGGCGGCGACCAGCGCGCCCCGCCCGAGGTCCGGCCAGGGCCGGGTGCGGTCGAAGCCGATCGCCCGCAGCCCGGAGCCCTCCCGCATCAGCAGATGCGCCACGAGCAGGACCGGCATCAGCGCGGTGGCGATGCCGAAGAGCTGCCAGGCCAGATCGAGCCAGGGCCGTCCGGGGGCGAACGAGCCGTTGAGCATCGCCGCCTGCTCCTTCAGTCCGCCGGACTTGGTCAGCGCACCGACGAAGCTGATGAAGGACGACACCGCGCTCGCACCGAGCGAGAGCCCCAGGACGATCAGGGTCTCGGACCGCAGGATCCGGCGCGGCAGGCCGTCGGGAGGAAGAGAATCGGCGACCACTCGTTGCTCCGACACCACACCTGTCTCCACTTCCCCATCGCGTTCCGGGTACGGAGATCATGCGCGAAATGCCGACCCGGGCGCCATTCCGGGGACCACGAGACTTCCGCCCGACACCAAACATGGGCGCCGCGCCGGGGCCGGCGGACCCCTGCTGGACAGCGGCTTGAGCGCCGTCCCGGGGCTCGGCGACCGCCTGCTGGATGCAGGCCCGGGCGTCGGGGCCTTCCGCCCGACACCGGCCCGAACGCCGTCCCGGGGCTCGGCGGACCCCTGCTGGACAGCGGCTTGGGCGCCGTCCCGGGGGCCGCGAGACTTCTGCCCCGTACCGGCCCGGGCGTCGGCGGACTCCCGCTCGACACCGGCCCGGGCGCCGTCCCGGGACCTCTCGGGTGGCTCGGCGGATCCCTATGCGATGCCCAGGGGCCACCGGTGCACCGGTTCGCCGCCGTGCATCAGCTCCGCGTACCGGCGCGTCGTCGCCGCCAGGGCCGCCTCGCGGTCGAGGCCGGACTCCCGTGCCCGGCGGAAGGTCTCGGCCTGCCAGGACGCACCGTTGACCCGGCCCCGGCAGCGCTCCTCGATCACGCCGAGATAGAAGTCGCGGTCGGCCGGCTCGACGTGCCAGGCGTCGAGCCCCGACGCGGCCAGCGGCAGCAGCTCGTCGAGGACGAGACGCACCGCGGACACCGTGGAGACCCCGCCCGAGCGCCCCGGCCGGGGCCAGCGCAGCTCCGCCTCGATCCCGTGACGACAGGCGACGTCGAAGTTCGCGGCGGCGTCCTCGAACGCCAGCCTCTTCCACACGGGCCGGGGCTCCTCGGCCAGCGCCCGCACCAGCCCGTAGTAGAACGCCGCGTTGGCGACGACGTCGGTGACCGTCGGTCCGGCCGGCAACACCCGGTTCTCCACGCGCAGATGCGGGACCCCGTCCACCCAGCCGTAGACCGGCCGGTTCCAGCGGTAGACCGTTCCGTTGTGCAGGACGAGCTCCTGCAGGCGCGGCACCCCGCCCTGGTCGAGGACGAGCAGCGGGTCCTCCTCGTCGCAGATCGGCAGCAGCGGGGGGAAGTACCGCAGGTTCTCCTCGAACAGGTCGTACGCCGAATCCACCCACCGCTCCCCGAACCACGTGCGCGGCCGGACCCCCTGCGCCTGGAGCTCCGGCGGTCGGGTGTCCGTGGCCTGCTGGAACAGCGGCGGCCGGGACTCGCGCCAGAGCTCCCGGCCGAAGAGGAACGGCGAGTTGGCGCCGACGGCGATCTGGACCGCCGCCACGGCCTGGGCCGCGTTCCACACCGCGGCGAACCGGGCCGGGGTGACCTGGAGGTGCAACTGCACGGAGGTGCAGGCCGCCTCGGGCACGATCGACGTGGACGTGCAGGTGAGCCGCTCGACCCCCTGGATGTCGAGGCTGAAATCCTCGCCCCGGGCGGCGACGATCTGATCGTTGAGCAGGGTGTACCGGTCGACGGCCGAGAGGTTCTCGAAGACGAGATCATTCTGCGAGAGCGTCGGCAGAATTCCGATCATGACGACGCCGGCGTCGACCTCGCGGGCCTTGCGGTCGGCATATCCCAGACCGGTCCTCAACTCCTCCGCGAGCCGGTCGAATACGCGGCCGCCGAGACGGTGCGGAGCGATGTTCACTTCGAGGTTGAACATTCCGAGCTCCGTCTGGAAATCCGAGCTCGCGATGCGCTCCAGGACCTCCGCATTCACCATCCGCGGCATACCGTCCACGCCCGCGAGATTGAGTTCGATCTCCAGGCCCATCAGATTCCGCGGACGGTCGAACCTCTTCTCCGCCAGGAGCCTCGCGAGCCCCGCCAGGCACTGCTGGAGCTTCCTGCGGTATCTCTGCCGATCGGACAGGTCGAACCCGTCTGCCACGACCTTCTCCCCCATGGAAGCGTCCCTCCCCGATTGGGCGGCCACGGCGACGGCCGCGCGCGTCACGGACGATGATGCCCAGCCGACTGATCCATAACGCCTGCGAAGTCACCCCACCGCCAGGTAGGCTGGATTGAGCAATCATCCGGCACATCCCGGGGTCACTCGGCAAAGGACATATTCCCCCGGCATAAGCACGGAAAGCATGGGGTCGATATTCGGCCGTCCGCAGCGGCGACGAAGCCGCAGGCAGACGAAGTACCCTCGCGGCAAATGCTGCGAATCACCCCTGGAACAAGGCCTGATGACGCCTTGCTCGCAATATCGGCGACCGCTAGCGGAAACAACGTGTGAACACGTCTCGTATAAACTCCGCGAACGAGGCAGAGTGTTGGCGCCCGGCCATGACTTCATGGCCCCTCTCCGGCAGCCCACAGCGCCGTCGTACCTGCCCACGCATCACCGTGTCTCCTGAGTGAGAGGCGACCCACCATGCTCCGACCCTCCCCGGCCCCCGCGCCGGCCCTGCGCAGCGTCCTCACGGCCCTCGGTTCCCCCACCGCCGTCCGCGAGGCCCGAACTCCCGCCCTCCGGGCCGCCCAAGGGCCTCTGAGCCCCGAGCTGCCCCTGCCCGTCCATGTCCTCGACGTGCGGGACCAGGTCGTCCCGTCAGGGCAGGCGCCGCGCACGCGGCTCGTCGGCTGGCGCTTCCTGATCCGGGGCACCGACCGTGCCGTCGCCGCCGCCGACACCATGCTCACGCCCGACGGCTGGTCCTTCTCGCACTTCTTCGAGGGTCCGTACGTCACCGCCACCGAACGCGCCCTGCTCCAGGCCGAGACGCTGCCCACGACGTACCAGCCGCGCCTGCTGTCCGTACCGGAGCTGTACATGCTGACGCTGTGGCTCCACGGAGACACGGAGGCCGACGGGGCGTCCGCCTCGCCCGCACCGGCCGACCTCCTGATCCCCCTCGCCCCCGCGCCACCCGGCATCGCCTCCCACCGTCCGCACCGCGTCGCCGACCTGCTGCCCGTCCTGACGATGCGCCTCGCCCCGCCGCCGCTGTTCGGCACTCCGGCGCCGGCCTGAACCACCGCACCCGAAGCTCGTCCGCAGCGCGCACGCCCCGCGACCACCCGGTTCGCGGGGCGCCGCGCTGCCCGAACGCCACCGTCGAACACCCTGCCCCGTACGGACTAGCCCGCCAGGACTACTCCGAACCATCCGAAGAGACCGCCCAGTTGAGTTGAACCGCCCGCGCGGGTGATACGTCTTCATGCAGTAGGAAGAGCTGCCGTGAAATACCTGCGGATCGACGTCCGTAGGGGAACACTGGACCAACCGAACCGACAACGGGGGGCGGCCATGAGCACCGCATCGAGCCGCAGGACGACAGACACCACGACGCAGCGAAAGAACCCATCCATGTGCCAGCACCAGCCTGCCTGTCCCACCGCCCACTCCGCCGACCGGGAGGCGGCACGACTGATGGCGCACCACCCGGAGCAGGGCTGGAGCCTGCTGTGCAACGGGGTCCTGCTCTTCGAGGACACCGGTGAACTGCTGCCGGACGGCCAGATCATCGCCCCGCACCGCCCGCTGACGGCGGGCCGGGTGACGACCGCCGCCTGACGACAGGGCACGTCGGGCACCACACCGTACGAGGGAACACGCAAGGGCCGGCCCGGAGAACTCTCCGAACCGGCCCTGACTCATGCCCGGTTGCCGACGGCGCTCAGCTGGTGCTCACGCCCGCGCCCGTGCTCAGTTGTCGTACTCGTCCAGCGGCGGGCAGGAGCAGACCAGGTTGCGGTCACCGAACGCACCGTCGATCCGGCGGACCGGCGGCCAGTACTTGTCGGCGGCCGAGACACCGGCCGGGAAGACCGCCTCGTCACGGGTGTACGCGTGGTTCCACTCGCCGCCCAGCGCCGCCGCGGTGTGCGGGGCGTTGCGCAGCGGGTTGTCGTCCGCCGGCCATTCGCCCGACGCGACCTTCTCGATCTCGTTCCGGATCGCGATCATCGTGTCGCAGAAGCGGTCGAGCTCGGTGAGGTCCTCGGACTCGGTCGGCTCGATCATCAGGGTGCCGGCCACCGGGAACGACATCGTCGGCGCGTGGAAGCCGTAGTCGATCAGACGCTTGGCGATGTCGTCGACGCTGACGCCGGTCGACTTGGAGAGCGGGCGCAGGTCGACGATGCACTCGTGGGCGACCAGGCCGGCCGGACCGGTGTAGAGCACCGGGTAGTGCGGCTCCAGGCGCTTGGCGATGTAGTTCGCCGCGAGGACGGCCACCTGCGTGGCGCGCTTGAGGCCCTCGCCACCCATCAGACGCACGTACGACCACGAGATCGGCAGGATGCCGGCCGAGCCCCACGGGGCGGCCGAGATCGGGCCGACGCCCGTCTCCGGGCCGGCGGAGGGCTGCAGCGGGTGGTTCGGCAGGTACGGCGCGAGGTGCGCGCGCACACCGACCGGGCCGACGCCCGGGCCGCCGCCGCCGTGAGGGATGCAGAAGGTCTTGTGCAGGTTCAGGTGCGAGACGTCGCCGCCGAACTTGCCCGGCTTGGCCAGGCCGACCAGCGCGTTGAGGTTGGCGCCGTCGACGTACACCTGGCCGCCGGCGTCGTGGACCTCGGCGCAGATGTCGGCGACGTGCTCCTCGAACACGCCGTGCGTGGACGGGTAGGTGATCATCAGCACGGAGAGCTCGTCGCGGTACTGCTCGATCTTGGCGCGCAGGTCCGCGACGTCGACCTCGCCGTCGTCGGCGGTCTTGACGACGACGACCTTCATGCCGGCCATGACCGCGGAGGCGGCGTTGGTGCCGTGCGCGGACGACGGGATGAGGCAGACGGTGCGCTGCTCGTCGCCATTGGCGCGGTGGTAGGCGCGGACGGCCAGCAGACCGGCCAGCTCGCCCTGCGAACCGGCGTTCGGCTGGATCGACACCTTGTCGTAGCCGGTGACCTCGGCGAGACGCTCCTCCAGCTCGGTGATGAGCGTGAGGTAGCCCTGCGCCTGCTCGACCGGGGCGAAGGGGTGGATCTGCCCGAACTCGGGCCAGGTCACCGGCTCCATCTCGGTGGTCGCGTTCAGCTTCATGGTGCAGGAGCCGAGCGGGATCATGCCGCGGTCGAGCGCGTAGTCGCGGTCGGCGAGCTTGCGCAGGTAGCGCAGCATCGACGTCTCGGAGCGGTGCGCGTGGAAGACCGGGTGGGTGAGGTAGGCGTCCGAGCGCAGCAGCCCGGCGGGCACCGCGTCCTCGGTGGCTGCGTCCAGGGCCTCGATGTCGGCGTCGACGCCGAAGGCGGCCCACACGGCGGCGAGCTGGGCGCGCCCGGTGGTCTCGTCGCAGGAGATCGACACGTGGTCGGCGTCGACGAGGTACAGGTTGACGCCCGTCTCGCGGGCGGCGGCGACGGCCTCGGCGGCCTTGCCGGGCACCCGGACGGTGAGGGTGTCGAAGAAGTCGCCGTGGACGACCTCGACACCGCCGGCCTTCAGGCCCGCGGCGAGGATCGCCGCGTACCGGTGGGTGCGCTGCGCGATGCCCTTGAGGCCGTCGGGGCCGTGGTAGACGGCGTACATGCCGGCCATGACGGCGAGCAGCACCTGCGCGGTACAGATGTTGCTGGTGGCCTTCTCACGGCGGATGTGCTGCTCGCGGGTCTGCAGGGCCAGGCGGTAGGCCCGGTTGCCGTCGGCGTCGACGGAGACGCCCACGAGGCGGCCCGGCAGGGAGCGGGCGTGCTTGTCCTGGACGGCCATGTAGCCGGCGTGCGGTCCACCGAAGCCCATCGGGACACCGAAGCGCTGGGTGGTACCGACGGCGATGTCGGCTCCGAGCGCACCGGGCGAGGTGAGCAGGGTCAGCGCGAGCAGGTCGGCGGCGACGGTGACGATCGCGCCGAGCTCGTGAGCGGCGTCGATCAGCGGCTTGATGTCGCGGACGGCACCGGAGGCGCCCGGGTACTGGACGAGCACACCGAAGACGCCGCGCTCGGCGATCTCGGCGGGAATGCCCTCGGACAGATCCGCGACGACGACCTCGACACCGGTCGGCTCGGCGCGGGTCTCGATGACGGCGATGGTCTGCGGCAGGGCGTCGGCGTCCACGAGGAAGACACCGTTCTTGACCTTGCCGACGCGGCGGGAGAGCGACATGGCCTCGGCGGCCGCGGTGCCCTCGTCGAGGAGGGAGGCGCCGGAGGTGGGCAGACCGGTGAGGTCGGCGACCATGGTCTGGAAGTTGAGCAGCGCCTCCAGACGGCCCTGCGAGATCTCCGGCTGGTAGGGCGTGTACGCCGTGTACCAGGCCGGGTTCTCCATGACGTTGCGGAGGATCACCGGCGGGGTGAAGGTGCCGTAGTAACCGAGGCCGATCATCGGTGCGAGGACCTGGTTGCGGTCGGCGAGCTCACGCAGCTCGGCGAGGACCTCGGCCTCGGTACGAGCGGAGGGCAGACCGAGCGCCTCGGCGTTCTTGATCACGTCCGGCACGGCGGCGGCCGTGAGCTCGTCGAGGGAGCCGTAGCCGACCTGCGCGAGCATCTTGGCCCGTGCTTCGGCGTCGGGCCCGATGTGCCGCTGCTCGAACGGGATGCCCTGTTCGAGTTCGGAGAGCGGAATGCGGTTGGCGGTCATGTACGGAGGCCTCCTGGTCGTCACGACCTGCGAGGGGCACCAACGGCGCGGGTGCCCGGACGGCCTCCCCCTCTGTCATCTCAACCTGAGAGTTTCACCGGCACGCCGAAGGGGCTCGCCGGCTTTCACCGTCGGTGAGAGCGGATGCCGTCGGACGTCCGCCCTGCTTTCCAGAGTGACCTCGTCCGTGCGGTACAGGGGCCTGAGAGATTCCGGGGAGGATTTGCTCCTTCGGCGCCTCCGAAAGGTTTCTCCGGAGGACTCTCCCGCACAGGGTCGACAGCCACAGCCAGCCTACCAGCGAGGTTCCGGAAGCCATCGCTCAAGTGGCCGACATCCCAGATGTGCACTTTCGTAGTCTTTGTAGAGCAGTGCGACCCGTTGGAGGGACCGTGCAGACCGACATCGATCCGCGCAGCCTGATCGGCCGCAAGGCGTACGACCGCGATGGACACAAGATCGGCACCGTGGACGAGGTGTACCTGGACGACGCCACCGGCGTCCCCGAGTGGGCCGCGGTCCGCACAGGCCTCTTCAGCCGGGACGCGTTCGTCCCCCTGGAGCCGAGCGAGCTGGCCAAGGACGGCCTGCACATCCCGTACGACCGATCCCTGATCAAGGACGCCCCGGACTTCGGCGTGGGCCGCCACCTCTCCCCCGAACAGGAGCTCCAGCTCTACCGCCACTACAACATCTCGCTCCCCCCACCGCCCCCGGACCGGGACTTCGGCCGCCTGGCAGGCCAAGAGGAAAGCTGACGCCCCCACCACCGGCCGCGCGGCCCCTGACCGACCCCCGCCGCCCGAGGGGCCCCTGACCGACTCCGCGCCGCCCAAACCGAACGCCGAAGCTCAGGGGGAGGGTGGGAGCGATATGCCCGGGCGAAGGGCGGGCGTACCCCCCACCAGCGGCAGGGGCTCCCCCGCCTCCAGCTCCGGGTCGTCCACGAGAAAAGTCCGTACCCGCCCCGGCGCCGACCCGGGCTCCTCGAAGCGCACGGTGACCCGCCCCACCCCGCTCCCCTGCACCCACCCGGCGCCGTACACCGCGTGCCGTACGTCATGCCCGGGCGACCAGCGCCGCTCGACGGGAGCCTCCGGTTCCGGGGTCGCCTCCACGGGTGAAGCCTCCCCTGCTCCCTCCGCCGGCTCCGCCGCCTCCGCCGCCTGCGCGAACAGGTCCTCCTGCGTGTAGTCCGCGAGCCCGCTCACCCCCACACCGAGCAGCCGGACCCCGCCCGTCGTGTCGACCCCCTCGAGCAGCCGGCCCGCGGCCTCCCGCACCACCACCGTGTCGTCCGTCGGCCCTCGCAGCGTCTCGGAACGCGTCAGCGTCGAGAAGTCGAACCGCCGCACCTTGAGCACGATCGTCCGCCCCGAGTGTCCCGACGCCCGCAGCCTCCCCACGCATCGCTCGGCGAGCCGCTCCACCTCCGTCCGGATCCGCACCCGGTCATGGAGATCCACGTCGAAGGTGTCCTCCACCGACACCGACTTCGTGTCCCTCTCGGCCACCACGGGCCGATCGTCGTACCCCTGGGCCATGAGGTACAGAGACCCCCCGTGCGCCCGCCCAAGGAGCCGTACAAGCTCGTCCTCGCCCGCTTCCGCGAGATCCGACACCGTCGTCATCCCGGCCCGCCGCAGGTGCTCCCCGGTGGCCGGCCCGACGCCCGGCAGGATCCGCACCGACTTCGGCCCCAGCAGCTCCCGCTCGGTCCCCGGCTCGATCAGCACCAGCCCGTCCGGCTTCGCCTCCTCCGAGGCGATCTTCGCCAGCATCTTGGACCCGGCGAGCCCCACCGACCCCGTCAGCCCGGTCGTGGCGAGGATGTCCTTGCGCAGCCGCTCACCGGCCTCCCGCGCGCTCTGGCTGTCGTCGGCCACACCCCCGGCCTCCAGGTCCACGAAGGCCTCGTCCAGGCTCAGCGGCTCCACGAGCGGCGACAGCCGCCCCAACAGCTCCATGACCTGCTCGCTGATCCCCCGGTAGAAGCCGAAGCGCGGCACGAGATAGGCGGCGTTGGGCGCCCGCCGGCGAGCCTGCGCCATCGGCATGGCGGAGTGCACCCCGAAGCGCCGCGCCTCGTACGAAGCGGTGGCGACGACCCCGCGCGGGCCCAGCCCTCCGACCACCACCGGTTTCCCGCGCAGACTCGGTTTCGCCGCCTGCTCGGCGGCGGCGAAGAAGGCATCCATGTCCAGATGCAGAATCGTCGGCGCGGCTCTCACATATCCGATGCTGCCCTACGCCACTGACATTCGACCCGCACACACGTACGGGCGCGTCGAAACCCGCCCGACACTCCCGTCGCGCTCCCCCGCGCCGGACCGACCAGCCGACGCGGACGCCCACGCCGAGCGCGGATCGTCGCCCGGACGGCTTGTCGCCGACGGCCGGAAGAGTCCGGCCGACGCTCAGACCGCCCGGTCCCGCCGACGCCGCGCGAGCTCGTCACCCGGGTTGTGGCCGATCAGCGTCTCACCGGTGTCGACGCGCTCCCCGTGCAGCTGCGAGAGCGCCGCCTCCACATCGCGCCAGACCACGCCCACCGCGATCCCGAAGACGCCCTGCCCGCCCTGGAGCAGGTCGACGACCTCGTCCGGCGAGGAGCACTCGTAGACCGTGGCCCCGTCGCTCATCAACGTCATGCGCTCCAGGTCTCGGAAGCCACGTGCACGCAGGTGCTGCACGGCGGCCCGGATGTTCTGAAGCGCGACCCCGGTGTCCAGGAACCGCTTGACGATCTTGAGAACGACGACGTCCCGAAAGCTGTACAGCCGCTGCGTCCCGGATCCGTACGCGGGCCGCACGCTCGGCTCCACGAGCCCGGTGCGCGCCCAGTAGTCCAGCTGGCGATAGGTGATTCCCGCAGCCGCACACGCCGTCGGACCGCGGTAGCCCACCACGTCCGTCCCGGATGCCGCAGCCGGGCCCGCACTCACGTCCGTACCGAAGTCGCCCACACTGCCGTGAAGCGGATACGGACCGTTCTCCCCGGGCGCATGCCCGAGAGAGCCCCCTGCCGTACCGTCGCCGCTGCTCATCACGCCGACCCTCCGTCCTTGACCTGCCCACACGAAGGTAGGCAGTCACTCGGGGTGCGTCAACGATCGCCACACTCGGCACGCCGAGTGATAATCACCCTGAGAGTGGTTTCCCGTGTCTCTCTCCGGGGAAAGGCTACTCGAATGCCCTGACCGCACCCGGCGCGCGACGGCCGGTGGCCGGCCCATGGCCGGCCCGCCTCAGTGGCTGTTGGACCTCACTGGCTGCTGGACCCGAAGTCCTCGGGGGAGATCTGGTCGAGGAACTCGCGGAACTTCTCCACCTCGTCCTCCTGCTCGTCCGGAATCGCGATACCGGCGTCGTCGAGCACACCGTCACTGCCGTAGATCGGCGTTCCGGTCCGCAGGGCGAGCGCTATCGCGTCGGAGGGCCTGGCGCTCACCTCGACGCCGCTGGCAAAGACCAGCTCCGCGTAGAAGACGCCTTCACGGAGGTCGGTGATGCGGACCTCCGTGAGCTCCTGGCCCACGGCTTCAAGGACATCCTTGAAGAGGTCGTGCGTCAGCGGCCGGGCGGGGGCCATGCCCTGCTGGGCGAAGGCGATCGCGGTCGCCTCACCCGGTCCGATCCAGATGGGGAGGTACCGATCGCCTCCCACTTCACGCAGGAGCACGATCGGCTGGTTGGAGGGCATTTCCACCCGGACACCCACAACGTCGAGCTCGTTCACACAGCAACCCTAGGACGTGCTCGACCGGTTTGGGTAGTCGGGCCCCCACAAGATCACTGAAGTCGGAGCCCCAGAGCGGTCTGGACCAGTGCCGCATGCAGCCGGACGGACAGCCCGGCGAGCTCCTTCGCGGTGGCCTCGGCATGTGCTCTGGTCTGCGGGTTACGGTGCCGGCGCAGCGGCGCGACCACCTGTTCGACCAGACCCGCCTCCCGGTCGGCGGCCGCTTTGACCGCCCTGAGGTGTCGCGGTTCCAGACCGAATCTCCCCAGATCCGCGACAAGTCTGGCGACCGTGACGGTCTCGGCGTCATAGCCGCCCCCGGCTCCCGCGGCGATGAGCCCGTACGACTCCCACTCCGCGAGCTCCTCCTCGCTCACCTCCGCGGCGGCGAGCAGCTCGGCCCGCCCCACCCGCGCGGCGGTCGGACGGTCGCCTTCCGGTTCCCAGGCCCCGTCGAGCAGATCCCGCTGCGGGCTGGGGGACGGGAGCTTCACCTGCTCGCCCCGGGCGAGGGCGTCGAGATGCTCCCGGATGACCTTCAGCGGAAGATAGTGGTCCCGCTGCATCCGCAGGATCTGGGCGAGCCGCTCCACGTCCTGCACGCTGAACTTCCGGTACCCGGAGGCGGTCCGCCGGGGCTCGACGAGCCCCTCGGCCTCCAGGAACCGGATCTTGGAAATGGTGACTTCGGGAAACTCGTCACGCAGTTGGTTCAGCACCGTCCCGATGCTGACCAGCCGGTCGCCCGCGGTGGCGGTGCCGAGTCCGGCACCGCCCGTCGGTGTTCGCAGCATGGACCTTCCCTGAAGACTTCCCGGAGGCGTCACACGCCCCGCTGGCTCGAGTAGAAGACCAGCCGGTACTTGCCGATCTGCACCTCGTCGCCGTTGGACAGAACCACCGACTCGATCGGCTCACGGTTCACGTACGTGCCGTTGAGGCTGCCGACGTCGGCGACGGTGAAGCTGCCGTCCTGCGCCCGCCGGAACTCGACGTGGCGCCGCGACACGGTGAAGTCGTCGAGGAAGATGTCGCTCTGCGGGTGACGGCCGGCCGTGGTCAGCTCGCTGTCCAGCAGGAAGCGGCTGCCCGAGTTCGGACCGCGACGCACGACGAGCAGGGCCGATCCGGCCGGCAGGGCCTCGACGGCCGCCAGGGCCTCGGGCGAGAGGGACGGCATGGCCGTCTGACCGGTGACCTCGGCGTCGTACGCCTCAAGGCCCGAGATCGAGATCGTCGACGTCGTCTCGGACGCGCGCTCCACGGGCGCCCCGCCCCGCAGCGGCGTGCCGCAGTGGGAGCAGAAGCGGCTGTCCGCGGTGTTGCGGTGACCGCACCTCGTACACACCGGCATGGACGCATCCTCCTGCCGCGGCTGACCCGCGGAGGTCTGGGTCGCATACGGATCGGGGGTGAACCCTCCACCCGTACTTGAGGTTGATGGTTCCCCGAAACCTATGCGCCCGGCACCGGCAGGGTCAACAGACGACGCGCCGTGCGCGCCCGCGACATCCTCGCCCTGGCCGCCGACCTCATCACGGAACAGCGGACGCTCGCCGCCCTGTTCCTCGCTCTGGGCATGGCGCGGCGCGCGGTGCTTGGCGTTGCCGCCATCCTCGCGTGCGCTCTTGCCGAACAACTTCGCAAAAAAACTCACGGGCGATTCCCCTTGACCGAAACAGACCCGCCCGTGGGGCAGGACGAACCCTGAATGAACACACCTGCCGACCCGGACACCTTCACAACGTCCGTATCCTCCGGACAGTTTCCACCACGCACCACGCTTGTGATGCGGCGACCCCCCGCAACGACTCCCCCTTGTCGCGCGACCGCCATGCACCCCCGCCTCACTGCGAGGACGACTGAGCGTAGTCAGGCCGCTTCGCAGGTCGCAAGGCATCCACGACGATCTTCTCGGACTTGGCCACGGTCGCCGTGGCCTGCTCCTTCTCCAGTGTCTGAATGACTCCACCGGGGATGTTGAGCGCCGGCTCGAGATCCTCGGGCTTGCCGATGACCTTGAAGACGTACGGAGCGGTCACCTTCGTTCCATCGATCTCTATATCGCCGCCCGCACCGGAGAAGTAACTGTCCGCGACCACCCGTACGTCGTTGATCTGGATCGCCTCCGCGCCCGCGGCGCGCAGCTCCTGGATCGCGTCGAGCAGCATGTCCGACTCGACCGCCGCCGCCGCGCCCGCGACGGTCAACGTGATGCCCGGACCCTCGGCGGCGACCGTACCGGCCAGGATGCCGAGCTGCTGCTCCTTCTCCTGGGTCTGCTTGCGGGCCTCCTCCGCCTGGTCCGAGCTGGACTCCAGCTCGGAACGCTGGTTCTCCAGGCGCGCCTTCTCGTCCTCCAGGCGCTGCGTACGGTCGTCGAGCTCGTCGAGGATCCGGACCAGGTCCTCCTGACGGGCGCCGCGCAGCGCACTGTTGTCGCTGGTGGAACGGACCTGGATGGCGAGACCCAGACCGAGGACGAACAGCAGCAGGGCGACGATGAGTTGGGCCCGGCTCACCCGCGGCGGCCACAGCCCCGCGGCCAGCCGCTGCCGGCCGGTCAGCTGCTTCCCGGACTCGGCGGGCGCGGCGGGGGTCGCCGGCGTCGCCTTGCCGTCGTCCGGGTTCTCGGGCGTCTCGGGGTGCACGTCGTTGCTCATCGGCGTCACGCCCGGAACACGTGCCGCCGGATGGCGGCGGCGTTGGAGAAGATGCGGATGCCGAGCACGACGACGACACCGGTCGACAGCTGCGCGCCCACGCCCAGCTTGTCGCCGAGGAAGACGATCAGCGCGGCCACCACCACGTTCGACAGGAAGGAGACCACGAAGACCTTGTCGACGAAGATGCCGTCGAGCATGGCACGCAGGCCACCGAAGACCGCGTCGAGGGCGGCGACCACGGCGATCGGAAGATAGGGCTCGACCACCGCCGGAACCTCGGGCCGGACCAACAGTCCGACCACCACTCCCACGATCAGGCCCAGTACGGCGATCAAGATGTGCCCTTCCCTGTGTCGGCCGTGGCCTGCCCGGTGGGCTTGGCGGCCCCGGCTCCCCTCGGCTCTGCTGTACGTACGATCAGGCTCGGCGCTGCTGGCAGACGCACGTCCGCCTCGGCCGAGATGCTGGTGCGGATCCCGAAGTTCTCCTGCAGCGCATGCAGGTACTGGCCGTCGGCGCTGTCCTGGAACGCGGTGCTCAGCCGCTGCCCGTCCCCCACCGCGAGCACCGTGTACGGCGGCACCAGCGGCTTGTTGTCGACCAGTATGGCGTCGCCCGCCGCCCGGATCGCCGACAGCGACGTCAGCCGCTGGCCATTGATCGCAACGGCCTCGGCGCCCGACTGCCACAGCCCGTTGACGACCCGCTGCATGTCACGGTCGCGGACCCGGCCCGTGTCGGAGAACCCGCTGTTCTCCCGGGGACCACCGCCACCCTGCTCGGTGTCCTTGGCGTCGTCGACGACGAGCTTCACACCCGGACCGTGCACCGGGGTCGCCCCCGACAGCAGCGCCACCAGCTCGGCCTGGTCACCGCCGTGCTGCTCCAGCGCCGCGCGCTGCCGCTCGCCGACCTCGGCGCGGATCCGCTCGACGTCCTGCTCCAGCTTGTCGGCAGCGTCGGTCTCCGCGTCGATCCGGCCGATGAGCTCCTGCCGCTCCTTGGCGACGACCGGCGCGGAGATCCGCGCCTCGGCGGCACCCACCGTCACCACCGCGGCGGCGAGCACCAGGCCGGCCGCCAGACCGAGCTTGGCCCGCAGCGTCCGCGGCAGCCCGCCGCCCTCCGCCTCACGCCGGGCCGAAGCCTCCGCGTAACCGTCGTCGAGCGCGTGGTCGATCACGTTGTTCAGCAGCGACATGGATGCGTCCGGACGCGGGGGCTGCGATCCGGTGCTCCGAACGGGGGGCTGCTGCGACATGCCGAACATCGTCGCACGTCGGGGGTGCTACCGCCGAATGGCCCCACCGATGTGCCGGGAGGCGC
Organism: Streptomyces sp. NPDC056527; assembly: GCF_042794475.1. Classification (NCBI taxonomy): domain Bacteria; kingdom Bacillati; phylum Actinomycetota; class Actinomycetes; order Kitasatosporales; family Streptomycetaceae; genus Streptomyces; species Streptomyces sp. NPDC056527. The sequence continues at coordinate 3,453 of NZ_JBHTTQ010000130.1, read as the reverse complement.
CCGAAGAACACCTCCCGACACATCCGCCCCAACCGTCAGTGACCTGCGCTCTCGACCACGTTCGACCACTCGTCGAGCAGCGCCTGCGCGGAGGAGTCGTCCGGCCCCTCGGCCCACAGATGGGTGACGGCCTCGGCCGGGTCGGGCAGCACCATCACCCAGCGACCGTCCGCCTCCACGACCCGTACCCCGTCGGTGGTGTCCACCGACCGGTCCCCGGCCGCCTCCACGACCCGGCGCATCACGAGCCCCTTCACGGCCCACGGCGTCGCGACGTCCCGCCGCAGGACATGCGCCCGCGGGATACGGGCATCGATCTGGCTCAGCGTGAGCTGCGTCCGCGCCACCAGCCCGATGAGCCGCACGAACGCCGCGGCACCGTCGAAGACGCTGCTGAACTCGGGAATGATGAACCCGCCCCGACCGTCGCCGCCGAAGATCGTGGACTCCTCGCGCCCGACCCTCGTCAGATCGTCGGGCGAGGTCGTCGTCCACTCCACCTGCGTCCCGTGGTACGCGGCGACCTGCTCGGCGATCCTCGTGGTCGTCACGGGCAGAGCCACCCGCCCCGAGCGCCGCTCGGCCGCCACCAGGTCGAGCATCACCAGGAGCGAACGGTCGTCCTCGATGATCCGGCCCCGCTCGTCGACGAGCGACAGCCGCTCGCCCACCGGGTCGAACCGCACCCCGAACGCGGCCCGCGCCGACGCGACGATCTCCCCGAGCCGCACGAGCCCGGCCCGCCTGGTCTCCGCCGACTCCGTGGGCCTCGACTCGTCGAGGCCCACGTTGATCGTCAGCGAGTCCACCTGCAGCCGGCCGAGGAGGCTCGGCAGAACGAGCCCCGCGCTGCCGTTGGAGGCGTCCACGACGACCTTCAGACCCGCCTCGGCGATTCCGGAGGTATCCACGTTCCGCAGCAGCGAGCCGGTGTACGAGTCGAAGACGCTCGCCGGGAAGGAGAGGTCACCGATCTCGCCCGGGAACGCCCGCCGATACTCCTGACGTGCGAAGACCCGGTCCAGCTTGCGCTGCCCGGCCTGCGACAGATCCGCACCCCGCTCGTCGAAGAACATGATGTCCACGGAGTCCGGCACACCGGGCGAGGTCCGCAGCATGATCCCGCCGGCGCTTCCCCGCGCGGTCTGCTGCCGCGCCACCGGCAGCGGCACGTTCTCCAGGTCGCGTACGTCGATGGCACTGGCCTGGAGCGCCGAGATCACCGCCCGCTTCAGCGCGCGGGCACCCCTGGAGTGGTCACGCGCCGTGGTGACGGTCGATCCCTTCTTCAGCGTCGTGGCGTACGCCCCCGCGAGCCGTACGGCCAGCTCGGGCGTGATCTCCACGTTCAGGATTCCGGAGACCCCGCGCGCCCCGAAGAGATGGGCCTGGCCGCGGGACTCCCAGATGACCGAGGTGTTGACGAAGGCGCCTGCCTCGATGGTCTTGAAGGGGTAGACCCGGACGTTCCCCTGAACGATCGATTCCTCGCCGACGAGGCACTCGTCGCCGATGACCGCGCCGTCCTCGATCCGGGCGGCCCGCATGATGTCGGTGTTCTTCCCGATCACACAGCCGCGCAGATTGCTCTGCTGCCCGATGTAGACGTTGTCGTGGATGACGGCCTTGTGAAGGAACGCGCCGCTCTTGACGACCACGTTCGAGCCGATGACGGTGTGCTCGCGGATCTCGGCTCCCGCCTCGACCTTCGCGTAGTCACCGATGTACAGCGGCCCCCGGAGGACGGCGTCCGGAGAGACCTCCGCGCCTTCCGCGACCCACACTCCGGGCGAGATCTCGAAGCCGTCGAGTTCGACCTGGACCTTTCCTTCGAGTACGTCGGCCTGTGCCTTGACGTAGCTCTCGTGGGTACCGACGTCCTCCCAGTAGCCCTCGGCGACATAGCCGTAGATCGGCTTGCCTTCCTTCATGAGCTGCGGGAAGACATCACCCGACCAGTCGACGGAGGTGTCGGCCTCGACGTAGTCGAAGACCTCGGGCTCCATCACGTAGATGCCCGTGTTCACCGTGTCCGAGAAGACCTGGCCCCAGGTCGGCTTCTCGAGAAAGCGCTCGACCTGTCCTTCCTCGTCGACGATCGTGATGCCGAATTCCAGCGGATTCGGCACACGCGTCAGACAGACGGTGACGAGGGCGCCCTTCTCTTTGTGGAAGGCGATCAGATCGGTGAGGTCGAAATCGGTGAGTGCGTCTCCCGAGATGACGAGGAAGGCGTCGTCCTTCAGCGCTTCCTCGGCGTTCTTCACACTCCCCGCGGTGCCGAGAGGTTTCTCCTCGTTGGCGTACGTGAGCTCCATTCCGAGCTCCTCGCCGTCACCGAAGTAGTTCCTGACGAGCGAGGCGAGAAACTGCACGGTGACGACGGTCTCGTTGAGACCGTGCCTCTTGAGCAGTCGCAGGACGTGCTCCATGATCGGCCGGTTGGCGACCGGCAGGAGAGGCTTGGGCATGCTCGAGGTCATCGGGCGAAGTCGGGTTCCTTCGCCACCGGCCATCACGACGGCCTTCATGTCGGAAGCGTCCTCCTTGAAGAGACGACGGTCCTGCCGACTTCACCAGTCCTTCAGTGGCCCTAGGGCGTCCTCGTTCATGCCGGCGACGTTGCACGGCACAGGACAGACGGGCTCAATCGGCCGCGGTATCCGCCTTGACGAGTCGACGGACCTGGACCACGTAGAGGATCCCTGCCCACCAATACAGAGTTGTACCCCATCCTGCGAAGGCCCACCCGAAAACTTCGGCGAGTGACGAAAGCCAGCCCGTTCCGTCACTCAGCAGCAGCAAGGGGAACGCGTACATCAAGTTGAATGTCGCAGCTTTCCCGAGGAAGTTCACCTGCGGCGGAGGATAGCCGTGGCGGCGGAGGATACCCACCATCACCAGCAGCATCAACTCGCGGGCGAAAAGGGCGAGGGTCAGCCAGAGTGGCAGGATCTCCCGCCAGGTGAGGCCCACGAGGGTGGAAACGATGTACAGCCGGTCGGCGGCGGGGTCGAGGAGCCGGCCCAGGCTGCTGACCTGGTTCCAGCGCCGGGCGAGCTTACCGTCGAGATAGTCGCTGACGCCGCTGAGCATCAACACCAACAAGGCCCAGCCATCGCTGTTCGGACCGCCGAACACGGGTCGCAGAATCAGCCACAGGAAGAGCGGCACGCCGACGAGGCGAGCCATGCTCAGGATGTTGGGGATGGTGAGGACCCGGTCCGTCTGAACGCGAGTCTCCTGGACCTCCACCCGGGGGCCTCCTGTGGGAACGTGCCAATGATGCCCCCTGACCTTACCCTCAGCCATGACGGGACCGTACACAGGGGTCGGTTGCCCCCTGAACGCAAAAATGCCTCAACCCCCGGACGGAGTCCGGGGGTTGAGGCTAAAAATTGTTCGGCGGCGTCCTACTCTCCCACAGGGTCCCCCCTGCAGTACCATCGGCGC
>NZ_JBHTTQ010000129.1:0-18559 GCF_042794475.1 Streptomyces sp. NPDC056527 | reverse complement strand
GCGCGGGATGCCGGGCCGTCGGCATGTGTGCTTCGGCTCGCCGGTCTCAGGGGTTGTCGATGGTGCCTGGGTCGACCTGCGCGCTGATGTTCTCGATGGCGCCGTCCGATGCGAGCGTCACGTCGACGATGACGGGCTGGATGGGGTGCGGCGGGAGGATCGGGTTCGGCGGGACGACGGGGCCCGGCGGGTAGACCTTGAAGAAGGTGGGATTGAAGGTCAGCGGGGTGACCGGACCAGGCGGCCAGGCGACCTCGTTGGTGTCGCTGCCGACGAAGCGGTAGCTGTCGCCGCTGACCTCGCCGACGCCGGTGGTGTTCAGCAGGGTGCTGGTCACACGGGCGATGCCGCCGCCGTCCGGCTCGGACTCGGTGACGACCCTGACCCGGACGCTGCCGGTGATGTCGATCGGCTCCGAGAAGAAGGCATTGAACGTGCCGCTCAGGGGCAGCACGACGGTCTGTCGGTCGATGATCTGTACGGGCCGGGCCGCGGCGGCGGTCGTGACTGTGGTGGTGATCAGGCCCAACGTGGCCAGAACGAGGCTGACCTTGGTGGCGGCGCGCGTGAGATGACCGCGCATGGGTGCTCCCATCAGTGAGGCGGGACCGCGTCTCCACGCACGTCCCGCAGACGGAATCCCAGCCTGTCCAGCCGGCCGGACACATGTCACGCCGGACCGGACCGGTCGAGTGACAGCGCTGGCCCAAAGGCCCTCGGGACTCGCGACCGCCCTCACCAGCGGACTTCTGCACCGATCACCGTGGCTGGACGCACAAGAACGTCGGCCTTCGGCCCACCGGGCCGGCGCTCGTCGTCGGCGGGGTGAAGACGCGGAAGGCACCCGAGCGCCACGAACTCGCCTGACCGGCGGGCCTTTCAGCCCGCCTCACACGGCGCACGCCCCCGGGCCGGCGCCGGGCAGGCTCGTACGGCTCTCAGACGGCCTGGACCGTGCTCTCGGTGTGCTCCTGGACCGCGATCCTCGCCAGCTTCGTCAGCATCATGCCGTTGCGGACAGCGACGATGTAGTCCACGGGAAGCCCGTGCATCCGGATTCCCGGGCCCCGGAGGGGATGCCAGTCGAGGGTGAAGAGCGTGTGCTCGCCCCACGGGAGCAAGGTCATCGAGATACGGGCCGCACCGAAGGGCTCCGCCTTCGCCTCCAGCTCCAGGCGCCGCCCCGGCTCGCAGATGCGGACGACGACCGTGTCGTCGAGGGTGAAGGGGCCGCCGCCGACCCGGACCTTCAGGCGGGCGCCCACGTCCGGCCAGTGCGGGTCGGCCGCCAGGACCTGCTGGGTTCCCGTGACCCACTCCCCGTAACGGTGGCCGTTGGACAGCAACTGCCAGACCTCCGACGGCGTGCTCAGGATCAGACGGCGGTTCCGGGCCATGCCGATCACGCTCCTTCCGGACGCTAGGGCCGCCACGGGCTCGCCGTCCGGCGCCCTGGGCCTCACCCCAGCCTCACGCGGACCGCTCGCCCCCGCCCTCCGACAGGTCCGAACGGCTTCCCCACCGGTGACCGCGCAGCGGCGACACGCGCCCGTCAGGCCCGAGGCGAGCCGGGCTGCGTGGTGGGGATCCGCGGGGTGAAGAACAGCGCCAGGGCCGAGGCGAGGGCAAGGATCGCCAGCGCGGCCCGCAGGCCGTCCAGACGGGCGGCGGCGTTCGCGTCGAGGGCTGCCCGAGTCACCTCCGGGCTGGTGCCCGCCTCGTCGAGAGCCGTCTCGAGCTGGGCGTCCGAGAGGAACGGAACGCCGCTCTGAAGTTCCACGGCGGCCCGGTTCTTGACCTCGGCCGGAATCGCCGCGTTCTGCTCGACGCTGGTCAGGAACGAGGACGTGAGCGCCGCGATCAGCAGCGACCCGGCCAGCGCCGTACCGATCGAGGCACCGAGATTGGTCACGGCGTTCTGGATACCGCCGACCTCCGCGCTCTTGCTGTCCGGAACGGCGGACACGGTGACCGAACCGAGCTGCGAGGCCAGCGCACCCATGCCGAGCCCGATCAGCAGAAGAGGAACGGTCACGATCTCCGCGTCGGCGTCGGCGTCGAGCGCGGCCATCAGGGCGACCGCGCCCGCGAGCAGCGCGAGCACCCCGAGCCGCACCACCCGCCGCGGCGAGACGTCCGGGAAGAAGCGCGGAATCAGGACCGCCGCCGCCAGCAGGGTCACCGAGAGCGGCAGGATCCGCGCCCCGGTCATGAGCGCGGACAGACCCAGCGCCACGGACAGATAGAGAGGTACGACGAAGAAGACACCCATCTGGACCAGGTACTGGAAGAAGAACATCGTCAGACCGCCGGAGAGCTGCCTGTTCCGCAACATGGCCGGGTCGATGAGCGGATCCCGGTCGCGGCGCACGAGCCGGGCCTCCCAGCGGAGGAACAGCCACACCAGCAGCAGGCCCGCCAGCATCAGCCACACGACCATCGACACACCGAGCCACGACGGTGCGTCGGGCTTCGGCCGGAACCAGCCCCACTCGTCCGAGCGGAGCACGCCGTAGACGAAGGTTCCCAGCCCCAGCGCGGACAGCGCGGCGCCGACGAGGTCGATCCGACGGCGCTCCTCGCCCACCGTGTCCGCGATCCGGCGGGCGAACACCAGGATGACGAGCACCACCAGGACCTCGCCGGCGAAGACCCAACGCCAGGAGAAGTACGTCGTGGCGACGCCACCGATGAGCGGCCCCAGAGCGATGGCCACCGCACCGGCGGCCGCCACGATGCCGTACGCCGCCGCGCGCCGCTCCGTGGCGAAGTTGCCGGCCACCAAGGCCACGATCGCCGGCATGATCAGCGCCGCCCCGATCCCCTCCAGGAACGACCAGCCCAACAGCAGCACCGAAAGGTTCGGTGCCAGCGCCGTGGTGAGGGACCCGCACCCGTAGACGACACAACCGATCATGAACGCGCGCTTGCGGCCGATCAGCGCCCCGACCTTGCCCCCGGGGATCATGAACATCGCCATCACCAGCGTGTACGCCGTGATGGCGCCCTGGATCCCCGTCACCGTGGTCCCGACGTCGTTCGCCACCGTCGCGATCGAGACGTTCATGACGGAGCTGTCGAGCGCCATCAGGAACTGACCGGCGGCGAGCGTCAACAGGACGAGTCGTGCCCCCGCCGCCGTACCGTCCGCGCTGCCTCCCCTGCGTGCCATGGCCGCATCGTGCCAACGCCCCCGACGACACGGTCACGACCCGCCGTGGACGTCCATCGCATGGCGGCACCACCAACGGGAAAGGCCCGCCGTCCCCGAGGGGACGACGGGCCCTTCACCACGAATGCGTCTGTCAGGCCGTGCCGACGAACAGCACGAACAGCAGCCACACCACCGGAGCGGTCGGCAGCAAGGAGTCCAGCCGGTCCATGATGCCGCCATGCCCCGGCAGCAGCGTGCCCATGTCCTTGATGCCCAGATCACGCTTGATCATCGACTCGCCGAGGTCGCCGAGCGTCGCACTCGCCGCCACCGCGAGGCCCAGCAGCAGACCCTGCCACCACGAGCCACCGTCGATCAGGAACTCCATGCACAGCGCGCCCGCCGCCATCGCGAACGCCACCGCACCGAGCAGACCCTCACGGGTCTTCCCGGGACTGATCCGCGGAGCCAGCTTGTGCTTGCCGAAGCGCCAGCCGATCGCATACGCACCGGTGTCACTGACCACCGTCAGCACCAGGAACGTGAGCACCCGCTCCGGCCCGTCGTCGGCCGTCAGCATCAACGCCACGAATGTCGCCAGGAACGGCACGTAGAACGCGGAGAACACACCCGCCGTGACGTCCTTCAGATAGCCCTCGGGCGGCTCCGTCATACGCCACACCAGCACCGCGAGCGCGGTCAGGGCCATGGCGACCCAGGCCCCCTCCACGCCCCGGACATACCCGGCCACCACCATCGCCGCACCGCCGACGGCGAGCGGGACGAGCGGAGCCTTGATGCCCTTGCGTTCCTGCAGACGGGAGGTGAGCTCCCACAGGCCGACCACGACGGCGACCGCTATCACGCCGACGAACGCGGCCTTCCAGATGAACAGAGACGCGACGATCACGGCGCCGAGCCCGACGCCGACCCCTATGGCAGCGCCCAGGTCGCGCCCCGCGCTCTTCTTCTGCGGAGCCGCGGGAGCGGGCTGCGACGGGCTGGACATGGGCTCCTGCGGGTGCTCGTTCGGCGTCTCGTCACGGAACAGGGGACCGCTCCGCTGAGCGGCCCCCCGGTCGTGGTCGTCCTGGTGATCGCCGGCGGGGACGTCGGGCACGATGGGCATGGGCCGAGTCTGCGCCGCCTGCAGCCCATCGTATGCGGGACCCGCCGGGGCAGGCCCCTGGTCGGGCCCCCAGTAGCCGGAACCGGCCGGGGCCCCCCAGGAAGAGTCGTTCATCAGACCTCGAGCAGCTCGGCTTCCTTGTGCTTGAGCAGCTCGTCCACCTGCGCCACGTACTTCGCGGTGGTGTCGTCGAGCTCCTTCTCGCCGCGACGGCCCTCGTCCTCGCCGACCTCGCCGTCCTTGACCAGCTTGTCGATGGTCTCCTTCGCCTTGCGGCGCACGGAACGGATGGAGATCTTCGAGTCCTCGGCCTTGCCCTTGGCGACCTTGATGTACTCGCGGCGGCGCTCCTCGGTCAGCTCCGGGAACACCACACGGATGATGTTGCCGTCGTTGCTCGGGTTGACGCCGAGGTCCGAGTCACGGATCGCCTGCTCGATGTTGCGCAGCGCGCTCTTGTCGAACGGGGTCACCACGGCCATGCGCGGCTCGGGCACCGAGAACGACGCCAGCTGATTGATCGGCGTGATGGCACCGTAGTAGTCGGCCACGATCTTGTTGAACATCGCCGGGTGCGCACGGCCGGTGCGGATCGCGGCGAAGTCCTCCTTGGCGACCACGACGGCCTTCTCCATCTTCTCCTCGGCCTCGAGGAGGGTCTCTTCGATCACCACTTGCTCCTGCGTGTCGTCGCGTCTTGTCCTGCACGGTGTACGACCGGCAGGGCTCTGTCCATCCCCTCGCGGGGAGGTACCCGGATTCGAGCCGAGGCTCAGGCCCGGGTGCCCTGGTCGCTCACGAGAGTGCCGATCTTCTCACCCTTCACCGCGCGCGCGATATTGCCCTCCGCGAGCAGTTCGAAGACGAGGATCGGGAGATTGTTGTCGCGGCACAGCGTGATGGCGGTGGCGTCCGCGACCTTCAGGTCGCGGGAGAGCACCTCGCCGTACTCCAGCGCGTCGAACTTGACCGCGTCGGGGTTGGACTTCGGGTCGGAGTCGTAGACCCCGTCCACGCCGTTCTTGCCCATCAGCAGGGCCTCGGCGTCGATCTCCAGGGCACGCTGGGCGGCCGTGGTGTCGGTGGAGAAGTACGGCATTCCCATACCGGCACCGAAGATGACCACACGGCCCTTCTCCAGATGGCGCACGGCACGCAGCGGGATGTACGGCTCCGCGACCTGGCCCATGGTGATGGCCGTCTGGACACGGGAGTCGATGCCTTCCTTCTCCAGGAAGTCCTGGAGGGCGAGGCAGTTCATGACCGTGCCGAGCATTCCCATGTAGTCGGAGCGCGCCCGGTCCATGCCGCGCACCTGCAGCTCTGCGCCGCGGAAGAAGTTGCCGCCGCCGATCACGACCGCGATCTCCGCTCCGTCGCGGACGACCGCGGCGATCTCGCGCGCGATTTTGTGCACGACGTCGGGGTCGACGCCGAGCGCGCCGCCGCCGGCGAATGCCTCGCCGGACAGCTTCAGCATGAAGCGGCCGGACTTTTTGCCGTGGATGTCGTCGCCCTGTGCGGCGCCCTGGTTCATGGAGATCTCCTCGTGCACATACGACGAAGGCCATTGCCGGTGGGTCCTTGCGGTTTCCCGTACGGCAATGGCCTCCTCGTCAGATCTGCGGTCGTCCTACGCGAGCGTGGACGACTGCTTCAGACCCTACCGGGGTCCGGTGTCCGTTGCGTACGGACTCAGATGCCGACCTTGATGCGCGTGAAGCGCTTCAGGGTGACACCGGCCTCGTCCAGGATCTGCTGGACGGACTTCTTGTTGTCCAGCGCGTACGGCTGGCCGAGCAGCGTGGCGTCCTTGAAGAAGCCGTTCACGCGACCCTCGACGATCTTCGGGAGCGCGGCCTCGGGCTTGCCCTCGGCGCGGGTGGTCTCCTCGGCGACGCGACGCTCGGTCTCGACGACCTCGGCCGGAACGTCCTCACGGGTGAGGTACTTCGGCGCGAAGGCGGCGATGTGCTGCGCGACACCCTTCGCGATCTCGGCGTTCTCCTTGTCGAACTCGACGAGAACACCGATCTGCGGGGGCAGGTCAGGCATGGTGCGGTGCATGTAGGCCGAGACGAAACCGTCGGCGTACTGCGCGAAGCGGTCGAGAACGATCTTCTCGCCCAGGTTGGCGTTGGCCTCGTCGACGTACGCCTGAACCGTCTTGCCGGGCTCGATCTCGGAGGCGAGCAGCGCCTCCAGGTCGGCCGGGGAGGAGGCGGCGACGTGCGCGGCGAGCGCGGCGGCGACGGCCTGGAACTTGTCACCCTTGGCGACGAAGTCCGTCTCGCACTTCAGCTCGACGAGGACACCGGAGGTGTTGTCGTCGGCGATGAGGGAGACGACGGCGCCGTTCTCGGCAGAGCGGCCCTCGCGCTTGGCGACGCCCTTCTGGCCCTTGATGCGCAGGGCCTCGACGGCCTTGTCGACGTTGCCGTCGGCCTCGTCCAGAGCCTTCTTGCAGTCCATCATGCCGGCGCCGGTGAGCTCACGGAGCTTCTTGACGTCAGCGGCGGTGTAGTTCGCCATGAGTCTGAGTTTCTCTCTCGAAGTCTGAAAGATCTACGGGTGGACGGCGGGGGCTTCGTGGGCCCCCGCCGTCTACATCCGAAACAACCGGACCTGTGAAGGTCGGGCCGTGGGTCAGGCCTGCTCGGCCTCGGCGGCCGGAGCCTCGGCGGCCGGAGCCTCGACAGCCTCGGCGGCCGTGGCAGCCTCGGCGTCGGCGACCTTCTCGGTCTCGGCGGAGGTCTGGACCTCGGCCTCGTCAGCCTTCTTCTCGCCCTCGAGGAGGTCGCGCTCCCACTCGGCGAGCGGCTCGCCCGCGGCCTTCTCGCCCGGCTTCGAGTCGCCGGTCGCAGCGCCGGAGCGGGCGATGAGGCCCTCGGCGACGGCGTCGGCGATCACGCGGGTGAGCAGGGTGACGGAGCGGATCGCGTCGTCGTTGCCCGGGATCTTGTAGTCGACCTCGTCGGGGTCACAGTTGGTGTCGAGGATCGCGACGACCGGGATGTGGAGCTTGCGCGCCTCACCGACGGCGATGTGCTCCTTCTTGGTGTCGACGATCCAGACGGCGCTCGGCACCTTCTGCATCTCGCGGATACCACCGAGGGTCTTCTCCAGCTTGGCCTTCTCGCGGGAGAGGACCAGGAGCTCCTTCTTGGTGAGACCCGAGGCGGCGACGTCCTCGAAGTCGATCTGCTCGAGCTCCTTGAGGCGCTGCAGACGCTTGTAGACGGTGGAGAAGTTGGTGAGCATGCCACCGAGCCAACGCTGGTTGACGTACGGCATGCCGACACGCGTCGCCTGCTCGGCGATGGCCTCCTGGGCCTGCTTCTTCGTACCGACGAACATGATGGAGCCGCCGTGGGCGACGGTCTCCTTGACGAACTCGTAGGCGCGGTCGATGTACGACAGCGACTGGAGCAGGTCGATGATGTAGATGCCGTTGCGCTCGGTGAAGATGAAGCGCTTCATCTTCGGGTTCCAGCGACGGGTCTGGTGACCGAAGTGGACGCCGCTCTCCAGCAGCTCCCGCATCGTGACGACGGCCATGGCCGTATCTCCTTGAGTTTCTCGGTTATGTCCTGACGCCCCGACGCGCCGTGCCACAAGGGACCGAAAAGGCGCTGCCACGACCGGTGAGGGTTGGGTGGCGGGGCGTGCGAAGTCGACCCGGTGACCCGGATCGCCATAGGAAGTGTACGGGACCCGGGGCGTGCCGGGTGACGGCGCTGTCCACAACCGGCCGGTATTCCACAGATACCGACCATGATCCCCACGAACCGGGCGCCCCCGGGAGTGTGATCCCCATGCACCTCACGACACTGCTCCTGATGGCCACCCTGATCTGGCCCGTGGGACCACCCCGCCCCGAGATCATCCGCGGCTGGGACCCACCGGCCGGCCCCTACGGCCCCGGCCACCGCGGCCTCGACCTGGCCGCCCCACCGGGCACCGCGGTGAACGCGGCGGCCTCCGGCGTCGTCACCTTCGCGGGCCGGGTGGCGGGCCGCGGAGTCCTCACGATCACCCTGCCGAACACCGGAAGCCCACCCCTGCGCACCACCTACGAACCGGTGACCCCCATGGTCACCACCGGCACCACGGTCACCCGCGGTCAACAGGTCGCCACCCTCACCACACCGCCCGAGGAAACCCCCCACTGTCCGGAGTCCTGCCTCCACTGGGGCCTCCTCCGCGGCGACACCTATCTGAACCCACTGCCCCTCCTCCGCCAGGGCCCCTCAAGGCTGCTGCCGGTGACGGGGGTGCCGTGATCCAGGACCACTAGGGCGGGGGCGGGGGCGGGGGGAGGGAGGGGGGAGGGGCCCCGAGGAGGATCGAGGATCAGCCGCTGACGCCTCGGAGGGCCATGGAGACGGCCGCGTCGGCGATCCGGTCCGGTTCCTCCGCCGCTCCCAGCTCGATACGGCGTACGGCAGCGTCCACGACGCCTTGGAGGAGCATCGCGCCGAGGCGGGGCTGGGCCTGGCCGAGGTCCGCGAGGGCTTCGACGATCATGGCGACGAGACCGCCGTGGGCGGCGCGGATCTTCTCGCGGGCGCCGTCGTCGAGCTCGCTCGCGGAGATGGCGACGACCGCGCGGTGACGCCGGTCCCCCACCAGCTCAAGTTGCTTGCGTACGTACGCCTCGACCTTGCCCTCGGCCGTGTCGGCCTGGGCCATCGCCGCCTCGACCTCGGCCGCCCAGACGGGGAAGTCGACGGCGCACAGCTCCTCGACGACGGCCGCGCGGGAACGGAAGTACTCGTACACCGAGGAGCGGGCGAGGCCCGTGCGCTCGGCGAGGGCGGGGAAGGTCAGCGCTTCCGTACCACCCTCGGACAGCAGGGATCGCGCGGCGTCCAGCAGGGCGCCGCGCTGCATCGTCCGGTGCTCGGCCACACTGGCCGCTCGAATCCTGGGCACGGCTCCACTGTACGACCGGCCTCGCGGCGTCAGCGTCCTACATCGGCCAGCTTGGCGCGCAGCTGCAGGACCGACTTGGTGTGGATCTGGCTGACCCTGCTCTCGGTGACGCCGAGGACATGGCCGATCTCGGCGAGGGTGAGGCCCTCGTAGTAGTAGAGCGTGACGACGGTCTTCTCGCGCTCGGGGAGCGTGTTGATCGCCCGGGCGAGCAGCCTTCTGAGCTCGCGGTCCTCGGCGACCTCGACGGGGTTGTCGGCGGCGGTGTCCTCGAGGGTGTCCATGAGTGACAGCCGGTCGCCGCCCTCGCCTCCGACGTGCAGCAGCTCTTCGAGTGCCACGACGTTCGCCAGGGACAACTGGCTGAAAACGGCGTGCAGTTCCTCCAGGGCGATGCCCATCTCGGCGGCGACCTCGCTCTCGGAGGGGGTCCGCCGCAGTTGGGCTTCGAGGGTGGCGTAGGCGCGTTCGACGTTGCGCGCCTTCTGGCGCACGGAGCGGGGAATCCAGTCCAGGGCGCGGAGTTCGTCGATCATGGCGCCGCGGATGCGGGTGATGGCGTAGGTCTCGAACTTGATCGACCGTTCGACGTCGAACTTCTCGATGGCGTCGATCAGTCCGAAGACTCCGGAGGAGACGAAGTCGGCCTGTTCCACATTGGACGGCAGTCCGACGCTGACGCGGCCGGCGACGTATTTCACGAGCGGGGAGTAGTGAAGGATCAGCTGTTCCCGCAGCCGCTCGTCGCCCGTGTCCTTGTACGAGCGCCACAGTTCGTCGAGCGATTTCGGTGCGGGCGGTCGCACGGTGCCTCCCCGGGCTGCTGGGGGCACCGCGGCGCGGTCAGGCCCGGAGGTGTGCTGGGGCATGCGTTGCCTTGAGCCGTTCTGCTGTGGAGTGGGTCGGTGGGTGTGTCCGGTAGGGAATCCTGGTGAGCGTAGCGTGACTGGACTGTCGCGGTGAGCGAACCTCTGCGGATCGCGCCGGTCCGGGTGGGCTCCCTCGTCCACATCTTCGAACCCGGGCCGTGGCGCGTGTCGGCCCCTCGGGTGCTGCCGAGAGAACTCGATTGTTCATCGGCATTACCTTTTCACCCGAATGCTCCAGGTCAAGTACCGCCTCGCCGTGCGTTTGCCCCTTCTGGGGGGCTGTTCGTCAACCGCCAGTCGTCGCCTTGTCGTTCGACGAACCCGAGTGCGTGCAGTTCGTACAGCCTGGCGAGGGTGTCGTCGGGGGTGGTGCCGGCTCGGTCGGCGATCACCGGTGCGGGTGTGGGGCGTCCGGCGGGGATGGCTTCGAGGATGTGGGCGGTGTGCGGGGCGAGGAGGTCTCTGGGGAGTACGGGTCCGCGGCGGGCGGGGGCGAGTTGACCCATGTCGCCGACGAGTTCGATCACTTCGGCGGCGTCGGTGACGAGGGTGGCCTCGCCGCGCAGGAGTTCGTGGACTCCGGCGGAGAGGCCGCTGGTGACGGCGCCGGGGACGCCCATGGTGTGGCGGCCGAGGCGGTGGGCGCTGCGGGCGGTGACGAGGGAGCCGCTGCGGTACTGGGCCTCGACGACGACTGTGCCGCGGGTGAGTGCGGCGATGACGCGGTTGCGGAGGATGAATCTGCTGGGTGTGGGGTGGCTTCCGGGTGGCAACTCCCCTACGAGGAGTCCTTGTTCGGCGATGCGTCCGATGAGTCCCGCGTGGCCTCGGGGGTAGGGGATGTCGACGCCGCAGGCGAGGACGGCGACGGTGGCGCCTTGGGCGGCGAGGGCGCCTCGGTGGGCGGCGCCGTCGATGCCGAAGGCCGCGCCGGAGACGACGACCCAGCCGCGTTCGGCGAGTCCGGAGGCGAGGGTGGTGGCCATGTGTGCGCCGTAGGGGGTGCAGGCGCGGGCGCCGACGACGGCGACGGAGCGTAGGGCCCAGGTGCGCAGGTCGGCCGGGCCGCGGATCCAGAGTCCGATTGGGCGGGTGTCGCCGAGGTCGTCGAGTTGTCGGGGCCATTCGGTGTCGCCGGGGATGACGAGTCGGGCGCCGTGGCGGGCGGCGGCGTCGAGGTCGTGTCGTGGTTCGGCGGTGGCGGCTCGGCGTCGCCATCCGTCGATTCGTTTCTGGCCGGTGCCGGGGAAGGGGCCGGTCTCGGGGGTGCGGGTGGAGTCCTGTGTGGCTGAGGGGCTCGGGTGGGGCGGGAGGGTGGCGTCGGGGCCGTCCGCCTGGGTGAAGGCCGAGTGATCGGCTGGGGCGTCGCGGAGGCGTCGGAGGAAGCCCGTGGCGCCGTATCGGCGGAGCCAGCGGCCGGCGTGTTCGTCGCCGGGTTCGACGATGCGGGTGAGGGCGGCGCGGGCGAGGCGTTCTTCGTCAGGGGTGGCGTGGGGTGTTTCTTCTGTGTCGTGTTCTTCGCCGTGGGTGGTGGGGCGTGGTGTCGGCGTGGTGCGTGTTTCGTCGCGGGTCATGAGGAGACCCCTGCTGCGACGGGTACGCCTCGGGTGATGCCGGTGCGCAGTTGGAGGGCGAGTTCGACGTCGTGGGTGTCGGGCCGGTCGTGTCCGGCGAGGTCGGCGACGGTCCAGGCGACGCGGAGGACGCGGTCGAGTCCGCGTGCGGTGAGGAGTCCGCGTTCGATGTCGCGTTCGGCGGTGGCGAGGGCGCCGGGGTGGACGAGGTAGCGGGTACGCAGTTCGTGTCCGGGGACTTCGCTGTTGACGTTCCAGGGGGTGTCGGCGAGGCGGGCCGCTGCGCGGGCGCGGGCTTCGCGGACGCGGTCGGCGACGGCGGCGGTGGTTTCGCCGCGGCCGCCTTGTCCGAGGAGGTCGGATCGGGTGACGGGCTCGGCTTCGACGCGGAGGTCGATGCGGTCGAGGAGGGGGCCGGAGAGGCGTGCCTGGTAGCGGCGGATGAGGGAGGCGGGGCATTCGCAGCCGGCGCCGTGGAGGGTGTGCCGTCCGCAGGGGCAGGGGTTGGCCGCGAGGGCGAGGAGGAAGCGGGCGGGGAGTCGGACGACTCCGGCGGCGCGGGCGACGACGACGTGGCCGGATTCGAGGGGCTGTCGCAGGGCGTCGAGCGCTTTGCCGGAGAACTCTGGGGCTTCGTCGAGGAAGAGGACACCGCGGTGGGCGAGGGATACCGCGCCGGGGCGTGGGAGGCCGTTGCCGCCGCCGACGAGGGATTGCATGGTCGCGGAGTGGTGGGGTGCGCAGTAGGGGGCGCGGCGGACGAGGGGTTCGCCGGGCGGGAGGATTCCGGCGACGGAGTGGACGGCGGTGACTTCGAGGGACTCCTGTCGGGTGAGTGGGGGCAGGATGCCGGGGAGTCGTTCGGCGAGCATGGTTTTGCCGGCGCCGGGTGGTCCGGAGAGCAGGAGGTGGTGGCTGCCTGCTGCGGCGACTTCGAGGGCTCGGCGGGCGCTGTGCTGTCCGGCGACGTCGGCGAGGTCGGGTCCGTCGGCGGGGTCGGCGGCGAGGCCGGTGCCGATGCCGGCGCCGGGGACGAGGAGTCCGGCGAGCATGGCGTCGGGTCGGCCTTCCTCGGGGGCGTCTTCTTGGGGGACGGGTTCGTCGGCGAGGACGGCGATGAGTTGGCGGAGGCTGCGGACGCCGAGGACGGAGACTCCGGGGACGAGGGCGGCTTCGCTCGCTGTCTGTTCGGGGACGACGACCTGTTGGTAGCCGGCTTCGGCGGCGGCGAGGACGGCGGGCAGGACGCCGCGGACGGGCCGGACGCGGCCGTCGAGGCCGAGTTCGCCGATGAGGACGAGGTCGGCGATCACTCGGGGGTCGATGCGCTCGGCGGCGCCGAGGACGGCCGCGGCGACGGCGAGGTCGAATCCGGATCCGCCTTTGGGGACGGAGGCGGGGCTGAGTCCGACGGTGAGTTTCTTCTGGGGCCATTCGGCGTCGGAGTTGACGATGGCGGCGCGGACGCGGTCGCGGCTCTCGCTGAGGCTCTTGTCCGGGAGTCCGACGAGGGTGAAGGCGGCGACTCCGGCTTCGAGGTCGGCCTGGACTTCGACGACGACGCCTTCGACGCCGACGAGGGCGACGGAGCAGGTGCGGGCGAATCCCATCTCAGGCCACCCCTCGGGCGTGGGTGAGGACGGGGGCGCCGCGGCGTGGCAGGACGATGCCGATCAGGTCGATGCGGACGCCGCCGTCCGGCGGTGGTCCTCCGTGGCGGTCGAGCCAGCAGGCGGCGAGTCGCTTGAGCCGGTCGGCCTTGGTGGGGGTGACGGCGGCCATGGGGTGCTCGTAGGCGCCTTGGCGGCGTGTCTTCACTTCGCAGATGACGAGGGTGTCGCCGTCGCGGGCGACGATGTCGATCTCGCCGGTGCGGCCGCAGCGCCAGTTCCGTGCGAGGACGGTCATTCCGGTCTCGGTGAGCCGCCGGACGGCCAGCTCTTCCCCGTACCGCCCGAGCGCGTTCGTCGGATTGGTCGGGCTCGTCGCGCCCGCGCGGCTCGTTGCCTTGGCCCGGCCGGTCGGGCTCGTGGTGCCCCCGCCGCTCGGTGCCTTCGCCGAGCTGATCGGGCTCGTTGCCTTGGCTCGGCCGGTCGGGCTCGTGGCGTTCGTCGGCTTGGTCGGGCTTGTCGGGTCGGCTGCGTTCGTCGCGTGGGTCGTGTTCATTCGGTACCACCTCCGGTACCGACTGTGACGCTCCGCGATGTCGCGTGTGGATCCTGGTGGACGGTTGTCCGTCTGTGGACAACCGCCTCACCCCTGCGGGTGGTTTCGGCCCGCGCCTCAGCTGCCGGGGAGTTCCAGGTCGCTCTTGTTGAGCTCCTCGATGTTCACGTCCTTGAAGGTGAGCACCCGGACCTGCTTGACGAACCTGGCCGGCCGGTACATGTCCCAGACCCAGGCGTCGGCCATGGAAACCTCGAAGAACACCTCGCCCTGGACCGAGTGCACCTGCATCTCGTAGTCGTTGGTGAGGTAGAAGCGCCGCTCGGTCTCGATCACGTATTTGAACAGCCCGACGACATCGCGGTACTCCCGGTAGAGCTTCAGCTCCATCTCGGTCTCGTACTTCTCGAGGTCCTCGGCGCTCATGGCATGTTCCCCTTCAGCCGTGCGTCCACCTATTGTGCGCCAGCCACTCGCACCCTTAGACGATTTCCGGGGCGAGCACCACCGGCGCGCTCGGCGGTCCCTCGTCGAGCAGCCTGTGCAGCAGTTCGGCGAGTCTGGTCGGGTACACCGTCTCACGCGCCGCCGACAGTTCGGCGGAGGTCCACCACCTCAGCCCCGCGGTACTGCGCGCCTCCAGCTCGGTGAGCCCGCCGGGGGCGGTCGCGGTCTGGGTGGTTCGTGCCAGGTAGTACCACTCGTCCTGGTCCCAGCGCCGCCCGTCGAAGGGGAAGGAGCAGATCCGCTGCCAGATGACCGGTCCGAGATCGACGTCGGTGATCCCGGTCTCCTCCGCCAGCTCGCGCAGCGCCGCCTCCTCGCGGGTCTCGTCGCCCTCCAGGCCTCCGCCGGGGGTGAACCACCACGTCTGTCCCGGGTCGTCGGGCTCGTACCCGTGCATGAGCAGGATGCGGTCGTCGGGGTCGAGCAGGACGACCCGCGCGACCCGCCTCAGCTGCCGCCCGGGCGTGGCCGCCCCGGCCGAGCCCATCGCCCCTGCCGATCCCTCGGTACCCGTCACGTGCTCACCGTCTCCTTGCCGGACCGTCCGCCGGTCCCGTCTCCCCGCCCGCCGGAGCCACCACCGGACGCACCGCCGGATCCGCCGCCCGGGGCACCGCCCGAACGCCCGCCCGAGCCGTCCCCGGACCGCCCGCCGAGCCGGGCCGCCAGCGGCCCGTACGCGGCCCCGGCAAGGATCAGTACACACCCGGCGACGATCGCGTAGAAGAGCGGCATCACGGGCCCGGGCTGTGAGATCCCGCCGGGCAGTGCCGCGAAGCCCTCGGGTCGCGCCAGGACGCCGTCCATGGGCCAGACGACGGCATCGACCCGGCCGGTGACCGCGGAGCGCGGCACGGAGCCCTGGCCGGCCTCTTCGAGGTGGACCCGGGAGTCGAGGGAGTTGTGCCGCTCGTCGCCGAGGAGGAAGAGGCTCCCGTCCGGCACGGTCGCGGAGAACCGTTGCCCGGAGGCGGGGGCGCCGGGGAGCAGATACGTCTCCTCGACGGCCTTGCCGTTCACGGTGAGCCGGCCGTCCTTGTCGCAGCAGGCGACCGTGTCGCCGCCGACGCCGACGACCCGCTTGACCATGGGCACGCCGCCCCAGAGCTTGTCCTCGAAGATGACGATGTCGCCTCGGCGCACGTCGTCGCCGTCGATGCGCTGCGCGAGGACCTTGGACCCGACGGCGAGGGTCGGGGTCATGGAGTCGCTGGGCACGCTGTAGGGCTGGTAGAGGACGGCTCCCCAGACGAAGCCGCCGAGGAAGAGCACACAGCCGACGGCCACGGCCAGCCCCGACAGCACGCTGCCGAGGCGGCCGCGGCCGCCGTCCGTTCGTATCGTTCCGCTCATCCCAGCGCTCCCCACCCTCAAGGTCGGTTCGTCGATCTGGGACGGCACCCTACCCGCGCGTTCCTACTCGGCGGTATGCCGAGACGCGAGCCTCTTCCTGTTCCACAGCACGAGCGGCACCGCGCCGGCGAGTCCGGCCGCGCCCGGGGCCACGGCCAGCGCCTGGCTCAGCCCGGGCTGGTCGAAGGTGCTCGGCACGGGCAGTGTCGCCCAGCGGGTGACCGGCCAGGCCACGACGACCGCGCGTCCGACGACCTCGTCGTTCGGGACGGCGCCGCCGCCCGGGAGGTTCTGGTGGTAGCGGGAGTCCAGGGAGTTCTGGCGGTTGTCGCCCATCACCCAGATGCTGCCCTCGGGGATGGTGATCGGCCCGAAGGGCTTGTCACCGCACGGCGAGGAGCCGGGGTAGATGTACGAGGTCTCGTCCAGCGGCTTCCCGTTGAGGATGACCTTGCCGCCCTCCTTGCAGGAGACCGTGTCACCGCCGACCGCGATGACGCGCTTGATCAGGTCCTTCTCCTCGGCGGAGGGCATCAGCCCGATGAAGCTGAGGAACTTCTGCAGCGCGTTCGGGTCGGGGGTGGGCTCGCCCTCCAGCCAGCCGCCCGGGTCGTGGAAGACGACGACCTCTCCGCGCTCCGGCTCGGAGCCGAACCACGGGGTCAGCTTGTCCACGAGGACCCGGTCACCGCGCTGGAGGGTGTTCATCATCGAGTCCGAGGGAATCGAGAACGCCTGCACCAGGAAGGTCTTGATCAGCAGCGCGAGGAGCAGCGCGATACCGATCAGCAGGGGCAGTTCCTTCCAGAAGGAACGCGGCTTCTTCCCGCCCTGGCCGGGTCCGTCCTGCTGGTTCTGTCCGGTCTCGCCCTCGCCGTCCGCGGGGTCGGCGTCGTGCGGGCCGGAGGAGTCATCCCTCATGGCCACCGCCGATTCGGCGAGCCGCTCGGGCCTCTCCTCCGGCTCGTCGTGTCCGGATCGTGCGCCGACGGCCACATCCCCCACATCCACTCCTCAGTCCGTGCACATGCCTGTCCCGGAACAGGGACAGGCCCACCACTCCCATAACGAGCGGGAGTTCCGCAGGGGTCGGGAGCCAGGGCAATCCGTTCAGATTCCGAGAGGACACACTATGCGACACACCGTGTGCGGACACAGAACCCGAACGACCGTCCGGTACGGCCGCGAACGTGTCCGGCTCCTCCAGCCGCCGCCAGTGGCTCACCGGCCAGGCGATGACGACGGCCCGGCCCACCACGTCCTCCTCGGAGATCGTTCCCCGATCCTTCTCGTCGAGGTGGAAGCGGGAGTCGGCGGAGTCCGACCGGTGGTCGCCCAGCACGAAGATCCGTCCCGCGGGCACCGTCACCTTGAACTTGATCTTCGAGGGCTCGTTCCCGGGGTGGAGATACGGTTCGTCCAGCGGTACGCCGTTGACCTTGATCCGGCCGTCGGCGCCGCAGCACTCGATCGTGTCGCCGCCGACCGCGACGACCCGTTTGATCAGGTCCTGCTCGTCGGCCGAGGGCAGCAGTCCGATGAAGGTCAGGACCTGCTTGACCTGCTTGACGCCGATCGGGTCCTCGGTGACGGGCGCGGTGTCGTCCTGGAGCCAGTTGCCGGGGTCCTTGAAGACGACGACGTCGCCGCGCTGCGGCTTGGAGCCGAACCAGGGCGTGAGCTTGTCGACCAGGACCCGGTCGTCGATCCGGATCGTCTGCTCCATGGAGCCGGACGGGATGACGAAGGCCTGGACGAGGAAGGTCTTCAGGACGAGCGCGATCAGCAGGGCGACGGTGATCAGGAGCGGGATCTCCTTGACCGCGGAGCGCTGTCGCCTGCGCTTGACCTTGCGGGCGAGCCTGCGCCGTTCCGCCCGGCCGGGCAGCGGGCGGCCGTCTGCCTGCGTCGGCCGTGTGCCGGTGGGCAGGGGGGTGTCGCCCCGGTGTCCGGCCGGCCTGCCCCGGTTACCCATGGCCGCCCGCCGAGGGTGCGGGTACGGAGGTGAACGCTTCGGTCTCCTGCACCTCGGACCAGCGGCCGAAGGGCCAGCCGATCCAGTCCGCGCGCCCGATCACGCGCTCCACGGGCACCATGCCTCCGCCCGGCCGGCCGAGGTGGTCGCGGGAGTCGCTGGACTGGCTTCGGTGGTCGCCCATGACCCACAGGGTGCCCTGCGGGACGACGATGTCGAAGGGAACCTTCGAGGGCGCGTCGCCCAGCATGACGTACCACTCCTCGACGGGGACGCCGTTCACGGTCAGCCGGCCGTCGGCGTCGCAGCAGACGACCCGGTCGCCGCCGACACCCACCACCCGCTTCACGAAGTCGGTCTCGGCGGGCTCGGCGAGGCCGAGGGCGGCGGCCGCGCCGTGCAGCAGACCCGTGACCGGGTTCTGCTCGGGGGCCTCCTGGAGGAAGGAGCCGGTGCCGTCGAAGACGATGACGTCACCCCGGCGCGGCTGGTCGCCGAAACGGTACGCCAGCTTGTTCACGAGGATCCGGTCCCCGACCTGGAGGGTGGGCTCCATCGAACGGCTGGGGATCAGGAACGGCTGCATCACGAAGTGGCTCAGGAGCAGCAGGAAGACCACGCAGAGGGCGCCGATGGCGCTCGTGCGGCGCCAGGACCATCCGAAGACGTCCCCGTCCCGCTCCGTGGCCGCGGAGTCCGGCCCGTCGGGCCCGGATGCCGGCCGCCCGTCGGGCCCGGATGCCGGCCGTCCCTCGGGCCCTGAGTCCGGCGAGGCCGCCCGTTCGTCCGTTCCGGGCTCCCGGGCGTCGTGCCCGGGCTCCCGCGCCTCGAGCCCGGCGTCCGGCCCGTCCGGCCCATCGGGTCCGGAAGAACGCGCGGAGCGCGACCGCTCCTCCC